>JABDNG010000124.1 GCA_013001045.1 Woeseiaceae bacterium
GCCGGATCCGCGATCATCTCACGCCAGTGTGAGGCCCAGCCAACGGAGCGTCCAAGCGCGAACATCACCGTAAACATGGACGTCGGTATTCCCAGCGCCCGGTAGATTATCCCCGAGTAGAAATCAACGTTCGGATACAGGTTTTTCTCGATGAAGTAATCGTCTTTGAGTGCTACCTGCTCCAGTTCGCGAGCCAGATCGAATAACGGCGTATCTTCACGGTCGAGCCTTTCGAGGACCTTGTGGCACATTTCCCGAATGATCGTGGCACGTGGATCGAAGTTCTTATAGACGCGGTGCCCGAAGCCCATGAGGCGGAACGGATCCGATTTATCCTTCGCTTTGTTTACGTACTTGCCAATCTGGCTGACGTCACCGATTTCCTCGAGCATCGTGAGAACGGCCTCATTTGCCCCGCCGTGTGCCGGGCCCCAGAGCGCCGCAATACCGGCTGCAATCGCCGAGTAAGGATTGGCACCGGAACTACCGGCCATCCTCACCGTCGATGTCGAGCAGTTCTGTTCGTGGTCGGCGTGCAGGATAAACAACAGATCGAGTGCCTCGGCGGCAACCTCGTCGATTTCATAGGGCTCTGCCGGAACCGCGAACAGCATGTGCAGGAGATTCTCGCAGAAGTTCAGGTCGTTACGCGGATAGATAAACGGCTGGCCAGTATTCAGCTTGTAAGCAGCGGCGGCAATTGTTGGCAACTTGGCCAGAATCCTGTGCGCAAAAATATCGCGGTGCTCAGGGTTCGATGCATCCATTTCGTTGTGATAATAGGCCGACATGGATCCGACGACTGCGGACAGCATCGCCATCGGATGCGCGTCGTAACGAAAACCCTTGAAGAAATTCAGCATGCCCTCGTTGAGCATGGTGTGCCGGCGAATCGTCCTTTCGAAATTCTCGAGCTCGGTGGTTGTAGGCAGGTTGCCGTGCAGCAAGAGATAAGAGACTTCGATGAAGTTCGAGCTGTCGGCAAGCTGCTCTACCGGGTAGCCGCGGTACATGAGGATGCCTTGCTCACCGTCGATGTAGGTGATATCGGACTCGCAGCTACCCGTAGAAACAAATCCGGGGTCGTATGTGAAGACGCCCTGCTCTTTGTACAGTTTCCCTATATCGACAACGTCCGGACCGACGGTACCGGTGCGGACCGGCAGCTCCATTTCGTTGCCAGAAGGACTTATCAGGCGGAATGCATCCTCACTCATGTTTCTTCCTCATTATTCTTCATTTAAACGCTACGAGCATAGCAGAGCGCCACAACCGGAGAAGTCGTGGATTAACGCAACATGAATACCAGGAATGCTGCGCAAGCAGCGACTGGTTTCTAGCTCATGCCGTACTTGCGACGGAACTTGTCTACGCGTCCGCCGGTATCGACGATCTTTTGCTTGCCCGTGTAAAACGGGTGACAGGAAGAGCATACCTCTATAAGGAGATCCTCGCCGAGCGTTGAACGCGTCGAAAATTCGTTGCCACAACTACACGTGACCTTGATGGCGTGGTAATCGGGGTGAATGTCGGCTTTCATGATGGCTCTCCCGAGCGCTACTTCGCAAAAAGGCCGCGTAGGATATAGCGAAGCGCCAGCGGCCGCAAGCCCGGCTTTGTTATCCACAGAACCTGTGGATAAGACTGTGGATTGAAATTGAGTGAATGCCCTAAGGTGCGGATTTTCAAGCAGCCTCGTCAATTTGACCAATTTCTGTCCATTTTCGATAAATACTAAAAAACAATGAGTTACGGGCGTTTCGCGACACTCAAAATGAATTCAGGCGCCTTTTACGCTAAGAATTAAGGCGCCCGCAAATCCTTGTGCATAAATGATCAATCCGGAAAGTTCCTGGGCGGCGACCTCGAGTGGCCCGGGGCCGTCAAATTCGCGGCATTTGCCGCACCCATTTGCGAAGATATCAGGGCTTCGTCGGCAGAAATCCGGCCTGTAGATCATTGAGGAAACGACGGCCCAGGGGCGTCGGCCGCCAGATCGAACCGCTCTTGCGTGACATCAGCCCCTGTTCGCAAGCGTCATGCATGGCTGCATCCAGATCGTCCGCGCTCTGCCCTGTTCGGGCACAGAAGGTCGATGTGCTGAAGCCGTCCGTCAGGCGCAGCGCGTTCAGCATGAATTCGAAGATGAGATCCGTCCTGGCAATCAGTGCAGGCGCCGCGCTCTGCCCTCTGGATTCGATGGTTTTCATGTATTGCATCGGGTTTGCGGGCTTCAGGTAGCGGAATACGCCCGCGGCACTCGTGATCTTGCCGTGAGCGCCGGCGCCCGCCGCCAGATAGTCGCCAAACAGCCAGTAATTCAGGTTATGCGCACACACCTTGTCATCGCGGGCGTATGCCGAGACTTCGTATTGCGAAAAACCGCTTTCTGCGAGCAGCGCCTCGCCCCTGTCCTGGATCTCGTAAGCAGTGTCCTCGTCCGGAAGACCTTCCGGTGGCCGTGCGTAGAACACCGTGTTCGGCTCAAGTGTGAGTTGATACCAGGAGATATGCGTCGGCTGCAGGCGGATTGCCCGGTGTACATCCTCCAGCGCGGCCGCAATACCCTGACCCGGAAGGCCATGCATCAGGTCGATATTTATATTGTCGAACCCCGCCTTTGTCGCGCCGTTAACGGCTCGAGCGATGTCGTCGCTGCTATGAATTCGCCCGATTTTTTTCAGCAATTCGTCATTGAAGCTCTGACCACCGATCGACAGGCGATTGACCCCTGCAGCCTTATAGCCGGCCGGCGCACCGCACTCGACGGTGCCCGGATTTGCCTCCATCGTAATCTCCGCGTCATCCGCGACATCGAAGCTGCCCCGCACACCGTCCAGCAGACGGCCGATTTCCTCGGGCGAAAACAGGCTGGGCGTTCCACCGCCCAGGAAAACGGTCTCAAGCCGCCTGCCGGCCGCTCTCGATGCCTCGGCTTCGATATCCGTCAGCAACGCATCCAGATACCGCCGGCGCGGCGCCGCCGCACCGGCCGCGTGCGAGTTGAAATCGCAATAGGGACATTTCTGCACGCACCACGGCAGATGCACGTACAGCGATAGCGGTGGTAGCGTCACGAGAAGCGCCGTTCGAGTTGCAGCACCAGGCCACGCAATGCCTGTCCACGATGGCTGCGCGCGTTCTTCTGTTCGGGCGTCAGTTCAGCGGCGCTGAGACCACTTGCTTCATCGAGGAACACCGGGTCATAGCCGAAGCCGCCATCCCCGCGTCGCGCCTCGAGTATGCTGCCTCGCCAGACGCCTTCCGCGACGAGCGCCGTGGGCGCATCCGGCAGCACAAAACTCGCGACACAATGAAAGGCCGCACTGCGCTCTGCTGCGCCGACACCGTCAAGTGCCAGCAGTAACTTGTCGATGTTGTCGTCGTCGGTGGCATCGGCCCCGGCATAGCGTGCCGAGTAAACACCCGGCCGCCCGTCGAGCGCGTCGACCGCCAGGCCGGAATCATCGGCGATCGCGGCAAGCCCGGTGGCATCGCACGCATGCCGCGCCTTGATCAGCGAGTTTTCAGCAAACGTCGTGCCGGTTTCGTCGGCATCACTCACGCCCAACGCCGACTGCGCAACAACCTCGATATCAAGGCCCTCGAGCAAGCGCGCGATTTCACGAATCTTGCCGGCGTTGCCGCTGGCCATGACGACTTTGCGTGGCAGAGCGGTCACTTAAGCTGCGGACGCGATCGCCTCGTTTTGAGCAACGATGATGTCGTCAATGCCGCTACGCGCCAGCACGATCATCGCCCCGAACTCTGCGTCCGTGAATGCATGACCCTCTGCCGTGCCTTGCACTTCGATGAAATGACCGGCGTCGTTCATTACGATGTTCATGTCGGTTTCCGCCTCGGAATCCTCTGCGTAGTCCAGATCGAGTACCGGCTCACCGCGATAGATGCCGACGGAAATCGCCGCAACCTGCCCGTGCAGCGGCCCCTTTTTGATGCGCCCGGCTTTGCACAGCCTGTGCATGGCGATCGCCAGCGCAACATAGGCGCCGCTGATCGCCGCGGTCCGCGTGCCGCCATCCGCCTGAATCACATCGCAGTCGAGTGTTACCGATCGCTCGCCCAAGGCGTCCAGGTCGGTGATGGCACGCAGCGAACGACCGATGAGACGCTGGATTTCGAGCGTCCGTCCGCCCTGTTTGCCGCGCGATGCCTCTCGACCCGAGCGCGTGTGTGTCGACCGCGGCAACATGCCGTATTCGCCGGTGACCCACCCACGACCACTATTACGCATCCAGGCGGGGACACGCTCTTCGATGCTGGCTGTGCACAACACCTGCGTGTCGCCAAAAGAAGCCAGCACGCTGCCCTCGGCATGTTTCGTAAAATCGGGAACGAAGCTCAGTTCGCGCATTTGTGAGGCTTTGCGACCGCTCGGACGCATGTTAACTCTCCTGCGTTAGTAACCGATCCACCTTAACGCGGTACCCGTCGTATTGTCACTGTAAGGAGAGTTGACGCTGAGCGCTTGTACGCTCAGCGTTTTCAGGTTCTCGGCGAGATTATCATCGCCCGGTCTGCCAATGCCCGCCATGTCGTCGTCGCTCAGTCCGGACCACAGCCCATCCGAACAGGCCAGCAATACGTCGCCCGGTTCCAGTTTGATGTGATTCGTAATGCTCATGTCGGGGACCGGTGAGTCTCCCCCGATGCAGCACTCGACGAAGTTGCGCATCGGGTGGTCCTTCGCCTCTTCCTCTGTGATGGCGCCCTCCTGAATCAGCACTTCGACATGGCTGTGATCGCGTGACCGCATTAACACCGCTCCGTCCCGAACCTGGTAGATCCGGCTGTCGCCGATATGCGCCCAGAAAGCGCCGCCTTCCTGAATAAGGCAGATCGCACAGGTTGCGCGCGGCCGGAAATCGACAGCGAGTTCCTGACCGAGGCCGACAACCTCATCGTGGGCGCGCGACAGGGCCATATATAAGAAGCCTTGCGGGTCGAACAGGGGCAGCTTGGCTTCCATGAACAAGTCCTGCACGACTTTGAGGCCGGTTTCCGCGGCGTGCGCGCCGTCCGAATGGCCGCCCATGCCATCAAAGACAAGCATGAGTGCGGCCTCGTCCGCAACGACGACGGCGGCCCGGTCCTGGTTGTCCTTGCGGTCACCGAGGGCGGAAACTTTGGTGTATTCGATTTGCATGGCGCTATGGTCGCGTTAATTGGCCTTCGACAGCGGCCAAAGCTTAGAATACCGATCCTCACGAAAACGTGACCCAGGCAGCACACTACGACTCTGCCGGGAGAAGGATGCTGATGTTACACAGTATGACAGGGTTCGCGCGAGAGTCGGTGGAAACCGACATTGGCACGCTCACGTGGGAAATTCGTGCGGTCAACCATCGATACCTGGATGTGCAGTTCAAGTTACCCGAAGACCTGCGACCGAAAGAGCAAAGTTTTCGCCAGCAGGCGAGTTCGACGCTGGCGCGCGGCAAGATCGAATGCTCCCTTTACTTCCGCCGCGCCGCCAACCAGGACACCGAATTGCAGTTGGACACCGGGCTCGTTGGGCTGATCGGCCATCGAATTTCCGAACTCACCTCGAAGCTGCCCAACGTTGCCGCGGCCAATCCGATCGAAATTCTGCGCTGGCCGGGCGTCATACTGCAAACCGAGATCGATACGGAACCCTTGTTCGATCACGCAAGCGAGCTGCTCGCCAAGACACTGGGCGCCATCAACACGATGCGTGCGAGTGAAGGTCAGCGAATCGGCGAAATGCTGGAGTCGCGCTGCGCCGACATCGCCGCAATTTCCGCCTCCGTGCGCGACCGCATGCCGGATGTTCTCGAAGCGACCCGCATCAAACAGAAAGATCGGATCGAGAAGCTCAACATCGAGGCAGATCCGGCACGACTCGAACTCGAACTCGCCCTGGTCGCACAAAAAATTGATGTCGATGAAGAGCTCGACCGGCTCGAGAGTCATCTGGTCGAGATTCGCGATGCCGTCGGTGACGATAAACCTGTCGGTCGACGCCTCGACTTCCTGATGCAGGAGCTCAATCGTGAAGCCAACACTCTGGGATCAAAATCCGCCGATACGGAAACCACCAAGGCCGCCGTTGATCTGAAAGTCCTGATCGAGCAAATGCGCGAACAGATTCAAAACGTCGAGTAGCGGCCGGTGAATGAAAACAGCGCGAAACTGTTTGTCATCGCAGCGCCCTCCGGTGCGGGCAAGACAACGCTTGTCAAAGCGCTGGTTGCGCGCAATCCGGACCTGCGCTTCTCCATTTCGTACACGACACGACAGAAGCGCCGTACGGAAGTCGATGGTGTGGACTACCTTTTTGTTGATGTTCATGAATTCGAACGATTGAATGCCGAAGGCGAACTGCTCGAGTTCGCCGAGGTCTTCGACAATTATTACGCGACGAGCCGCAGCCAGGTCGAAAAGCACCTGGCCGAAGGTAAGAATGTCGTGCTCGAAATCGACTGGCAGGGCGCGCAACAGGTGCGCGCGTCCATGCCCGAATGCATAACGATATTCATTTTGCCGCCGTCGCTCGAGGAACTTGGGCGCCGCTTGAAAGATCGTCGCACCGACAGCCCGGAGGTTATTGAGCGGCGACTGCGCGACGCACAGAGCGACATGTCGCACTGGGACGAGTTCGATTACGTCATTATCAACGACAAACTGGAGCAGGCCGTCGTCGATCTCGAAAACGTGCTGGCAGGGTCAGGAGCATCGTGTGCCCGATCCAACGTTGCCTTGCGGCGCGTCGTGTCGAGGATTATTGGCTAGTGGCGGCACCGCGGCGCTTATAACATTTAGCTATATAGGGTCGTTTCTTGCCCTCGAGGTCACCTAGACTGCGTTGCCTCGTTCAGCGAACGGACCAAAAGTCCGCACCTACAGGAAACAGAAGCATGGCCAGAATTACGGTTGAAGACTGCCTGGACAACATTGACAACATTTTCGAGATGGTACTCGTTGCAGCTAAACGGGCGCGTCGCATCGCGCACGGCGCGGACGCAATGGTCGAACTCGAGAATGACAAGCCGACCGTGATCGCATTGCGCGAGATCGCAGATGGCCATATAACGCCTGCGATTCTCGAGGAAATCGATCAGCCCGTCGTCGAGGAACTGATGCAGTCGGATTCGGCCGAGGACATTCTCCCGGTCCGCGGTATCTCTATCGGCGACTAGGCCCGGCTCGCACGCCGGGCGCTCCGTGGCGCCGGGTTGACTGTTCCGCGGCTATTCCCGCTATTATCGGTGCATGGATTATGCATCGACAATTCTGTCCAAACTCCCTGGCGCCTCCCGGCGAGACCATGGTGTGGGGCGACTTGTCGATACGCTCAAGACCTACCTCCCGGACGACCACGTGGATCAAGTCCTTCGCGCCTACACCTTCGGCGCGGGCGCGCACGACGGGCAGACGCGCAAATCCGGCGAACCCTATATCACGCACCCGATCGCGGTCGCCCAGGAACTGGCCGATATGCATCTCGATGCGCAGGCCATTACCGCGGCGATTCTGCACGACGTAGTAGAGGATACGTCCGCGTCCCTCGACGATATCGAAGAACACTTCGGACACGAAGTCGCTCAACTCGTCGACGCCGTCAGCAAACTTGACCAGATTCAGTTTCGAAGCCGCGCGGAGGCGCAAGCCGAAAGTTTTCGCAAGATGATGCTGGCGATGATCGAAGACATTCGCGTCATCCTTGTCAAGCTCTCCGATAGATTACACAACATGCAGACGCTCGGCGCGATGCCGGCCGACAAGAAAAAACGCATCGCTCGCGAGACGCTGGACATCTACGCGCCGATTGCAAATCGCCTGGGCATCAATCGCTTGAAGATCAAGCTGGAAGACCTCGGCTTCATGCACCTTTATCCCTTTCGCTATCGCGTGTTGGAAAAAGCGCTCAAGAAGAGCAAAGGTAGCCAGCGGCAAATCGTCAAACGAATTTCCGAAGAGTTCAGCAAGGCGCTGGAAGAGGAGGGCATCAAGGGCGACGTGGTCGGGCGCGAAAAACATCTTTACAGCATTTATAAGAAGATGACCGAGAAAAAACGACTGTTATCCGACATCGTTGATGTTTACGGTTTTCGCATCATCGTCGACGATGTAAACACCTGCTACCAGACGCTCGGTCTGGTGCATGGCCTGTACAAACCAATGCCTGGCCGATTCAAGGACTACATCGCAATACCGCGCATTAATGGTTACCAGTCTCTGCATACGACCTTGTTCGGGCCCAAGGGCCTGCCGCTCGAAGTTCAGATACGGACGCGCGAAATGGATCGGGTCGCAGAAGCCGGCGTCGCGTCACACTGGATCTACAAGGCCGACGAAAAAGCGGACGCGACGCCGCAGCGTCGCGCGCGAGAGTGGCTCTCCAACCTGGCGGAGATCCAGCAGTCGGGTACTTCCGAAGAATTCCTTGAAAGCGTCAAGGTCGACCTGTTTCCGGACAAGATCTACGTGTTCACACCGAAAGGCGACATCATGCCCTTGCCCAAGGGTGCGACCACCGTCGACTTTGCTTACGCGGTGCATACCGATATCGGCGACCGCTGCGTTGCAGCGAAAATTGACCGCGCCCTGGTGCCGCTCAGAACTCAGCTGCAAAACGGCCAGACCGTCGAAGTCATCACAGCGCGCGGCGCCAAACCGAATCCTCACTGGCTGACCTTCGTTCGTTCGGCCAAGGCACGGACCGCCATTCGTAATCACATGAAGAACTTGAGGGCTGTGGAATCGGTGGACCTCGGCAAGCGTCTGCTTGATAAATCACTTAAAGACCTTGGTTCTTCACTGCGCAAGGTCGGCAAGGTTCGCATGGCAAGCGTGCTGGAGGAGCTTGAGCTAAAAGACGCCTCGGAGCTGTTCGAACAACTGGGTCTCGGGGAGCGCCTGGCGCCGTTGACGGCGCGCATCCTGGTGGGTGTCGGGGAAGAGAGCGAAACGGATGATCGCGGCGTCGCCGGACTGATTATCGCGGGCACCGAAGGCATGGTCATCAGTTACGCCCGATGTTGTCATCCAATTCCCGGCGACGTCGTAATGGGCTACCTGACGGCAGGCCGCGGCATCGTCATTCACAGGAACACCTGCGGCAACCTGAGTAACTTCCGCAAGCAACCGGAAAAGTGGATTTCCGTTACCTGGGAAAAAGAGATCGACCGGGATTTCTCGTGTCAGATTCAAACCGAGACACGTAACCGGACTGGCGTACTCGCCGAAGTGGCCGCCACGATTGCGGACTGTGGTTCGAATATCGAACAGGTCGAGGTACTCGGCCGGCACGAAGATTGCTCGATTCTGACCTTTCTCTTATCGGTCAAAGACCGTAACCACCTCGCCAAGATAATGCGTAATGTACGTAATATGCCCAACGTCATGCGAGTGTCGCGCGATTGCGCGTAGCTCGTTATCTTCAATGCCAGGAAACAACCATGAGCAAGCAAGCTATTCACACCGACAACGCACCCGCGGCAATCGGAACCTATTCGCAGGCGATACGGTCAGGCAATCTCGTGTTTCTTTCCGGGCAGATTCCACTCGTCCCCGAGACGATGGAGATCGTCGAGGGTGATTTCGAATCCCGTGCGCGGCAGGTATTTTCGAATCTGGCCGCCGTTGCCAGGGCGGCCGACGGCAGTCTCGATGACGTTGTGAAGCTCACCATCTTTCTCACCGACCTCGACAACTTCGCAACGGTAAACGCCGTTATGGAAGACTTTTTCGAACAGCCCTTCCCGGCGCGCGCTGCCATAGGCGTCGCGTCGCTGCCCAAAGGTGTCGACGTTGAGGCCGACGCGATCCTTGCGCTCTGAATCCTCACTAACAACGCTAAAGGGGGTCGGGCCGGCGCTGGCCAGGAAACTCGAGAAGCTCGGACTGTTTCGCGTCGAGGACTTGTTGTTTTTGCTGCCATTACGGTACGAGGACAGAACCCAGCTTGTAAAAATCGGTGCGCTTGTCGCGGGCACGCGATGCCTCGTGACGGGCGAAGTGCTGCTGGCAGAAACCGTCTATCGCGGGCGGCGTAACCTGCTCGTCCGTATCAGCGATGGCAGCGGCCAGCTGACCTTGCGCTTCTTTCATTTTTCCCGACAACAACAGGCGCAGTTTCAGGTTGGCACGAACGTCAGCTGCTTCGGAGAAGTGCGGCGCGGCGCCAAGAACTTTGAGATGATTCATCCGGAGTATCGCATCCTGCGAGAAAACCAGGGCGCGGCGACGAACGATTCGTTGACACCCATTTACCCGGCGACCGAGGGTGTGCAACAAGGGCGGCTGCGTAATCTCACCGACCAGGCATTGCGCGCCATGCAGGAGACACCCCCGGCTGAGCTATTGCCCAAGAACATCACGCGCGATATGGGCATGCCGTCGCTCGCAGAAGCGATTCGCTACCTGCACAGACCGCCGGCTGACGCCAATGTCGAGCAAATGCTGCAGGGCCGGCACCCTTGCCAACAACGCCTCGCCTTCGAAGAACTGCTCGCCCATTACCTGAGCCTGCGCAGCCTGCGAGCACTTGCCGAGACGGAAGACGCTCTGGCGTTGACGGGCGGCGGGCCCGAAGTCAGTCGTTTCATCAGTGACCTGCCATTCAAACTGACCCGTGCACAGGATCGCGTTATCGACGAGATAATTTCCGACCTGGAAAAGCCGCACCCGATGATGCGTCTGATTCAGGGCGATGTGGGGTCCGGCAAGACGGTCGTCGCGGCAATCGCGTGCCTCAAGGCAATTGCCTGCGGGTTACAGGCGGCGATCATGGCGCCAACCGAAATTCTCGCCGAGCAGCACTGGCGCAATTTCTCCGCGTGGTTTGCTGCGCTGGATATCGAGCCCGCATGGCTCAGCGGCAGCCAGCGCACTGTCGCGCGTCGCACCTCACTGCAGGCCATTGCCGACGGTTCCGCGCCGCTCGTCGTCGGCACCCATGCGCTGTTCCAGGAGGGGGTCGAATTCCATCGACTGGCACTCGTTGTCATCGACGAGCAACATCGTTTCGGCGTTCATCAGCGCGTGGCGCTGCGTGACAAGGGTGTAACGCCGCAGGGCCATCCGCATCAACTCGTCATGACCGCGACACCGATACCGCGAACACTGGCGATGGCCGCGTATGCCGATCTCGACACGTCGGTGATCGATGAGCTGCCGCCGGGTCGCCAGCCCGTTCTGACGATTGCCGTGCCGGATACCCGACGGGGCGAGATTGTCGAACGCGTGCGCTCCGCATGTGCATCCGGTCAGCAGGCGTACTGGGTTTGCCCTCTCATCGAGGAATCCGAGGTGCTCGATTATCAAGCGGCCGAAGCGAGTTACCAGATGCTGACCGAGGCACTGCCGGACTTGAGGGTTGGGCTCGTGCACGGGCGCATGCGGCCGGCCGAAAAAGAGCGGGGCATGCGCGCGTTCAAGGAAGGGCTGATTCAGTTGCTGGTCGCCACGACCGTAATCGAGGTCGGTGTCGACGTGCCCAATGCCAGCCTGATGATCATCGAAAACGCCGAGCGCATGGGACTGTCGCAGCTGCACCAGCTGCGTGGCCGGGTGGGTCGCGGCGCGACGCAAAGCCACTGTGTACTGCTTTACAAACCGCCGCTCGGACGCATTGCGAAGGAACGTCTTGCCGTGCTGCGAGACACTAATGACGGTTTTATTGTGGCGCAACGTGACCTGGAGTTGCGCGGACCCGGCGAACTGCTCGGCGCGCGCCAGACCGGCTTGCCTGATTACCGCGTCGCCAACCTGGTGCGCGACGCCGAGTTGATGCCGCAGGTTCAGATTGCCGCCGAAACGATCCGCAAGAGGTCTGAGGAAACCGCCGCTGCCATCGTCCGCCGCTGGCTTGGTGACGCAGGACGATACGGCAAAGTGTAAACTCCGATCCATGAAAACCCTGTTCGCCAACACACTCCCACCGCAACTCGTCAGCCAGCTTCGCAATTACAGCAAGCTGATGCGACTCGACAAACCCATCGGCATCTGGCTGTTGCTCTGGCCCACGCTCTGGGCGTTGTGGCTCGCCGGCGAAGGTTCGCCTAACCAGGGCCTGTTCGTCATATTCGTGCTTGGCGTCATCGTCATGCGTTCCGCAGGTTGCGTTTTGAACGACTATGCGGATCGTAAGATCGACCCCTACGTCGAACGCACCCGCACACGACCGCTGGCGACCGGTGCCGTTGCGCCCATGGAAGCACTGACGCTGTTCGCAGGACTCGGTCTCATCGCCATCGGCCTTGCGACGATGCTCAACGCACCCGCACGATTCCTGGCCGTCATCGGTGCCACACTGACGATCATCTATCCGTTCGCCAAGCGCTTCGTGTCGATTCCGCAATTCGTCCTCGGCGCAGCATTTGGCCTGGCCGTGCCGATGGCGTTCGCGGCACAAACCGGCCATACGCCCGAACTTGCCTGGCTTGTCTTCGGCACCGCCATGATCTGGGCGATTATTTACGACACGTTTTACGCCATGGTCGATCGCGAAGACGACCGCAGGCTAGGCGTCAAGTCAACGGCCATCCTGTTTGGCGACGCGGACCTGTTTGTTGTCGCCGGGCTGCAGGCGCTGATGGTCGTCGCGCTCATACTGATAGGTATGCGGGCAGAACTGGGATTCTGGTACTACCTTTCGGTGGTGTTCGCTGCCGGGCTGATGGCCTGGCACCAATGGCTTGCGCGCGACCGACAGCCGGCCGGATGTTTCGCCGCTTTTTTGCACAATCACCTGATCGGTCTCGTCGTGTTCATTGGCATCGTTCTGCATTACACATTCGAGCAAGGCGTTAGCGGCTGATTCAAACTGCCCTTGCCACAGCGAGGACGCTGACTTTTCGCACGCCCGACTCGATGAGTGTCGCCGCAAGTTGCCGTGTCGTTTCCCCCGTGGTTACGACGTCGTCCACGATGAGCACGTGCCGAAACAGCAGCCTGTTTCGCGCCACAAAAGCGCGCCGCAAATTCTTGCGGCGCAGAACGGCAGTCAGTCCCGACTGATACGGCGTGGCACGTCGGCGAACGACGCTTCGTATGATCGGCAGCCCGTGTCGTCTCGCCAGCGGTTTGCACAGTTCGACGGCCTGGTTGAAGCCGCGAAACGCTTGTCGTCGCCAGTGCAGCGGCACAGGCAGCAACGCATCAAGGTCGCGAGGGAGGCGCGGCATCTGGGCTAGCAGCAGCTCGCCAAATGCCGGCGCGTAATACAGTCTGCGGCCGAACTTCAGCGCTTTGAGGCCCGCATCGACGGGGAACTCATAGAGCAATGGCGTGACCGTCATTTCGACCAGCGGCTCACGCTTCTGACAGGCAGCGCAATGCACGGCACTCGGCAATTCAACAGCGACGGGCTCGGCACAACGCGCACAGGCGTTTCCTATCCATGGCAGGTCGCGATTGCAGCCCCCGCATATGCGCCCCTCCGTTTGCCGTAGGCGCGTCCCGCAAAACACGCAACGCAGGGGCATGATCGCGTCGTCGAGTTGTCGCAAGACACCAGTCGCTCGAACAAAAGCAGCGCGCACTATGGCCAGATGTCGCATATCGCAATCATCCGCTCGCACCATGACGTTATTCCATTGCCCAATCGCGGCAAAACCCGACAATATGCTGCAAGAAGCATGGTACGTTTATCGCCTTTCGCTTACCGGCCTGTGCAGACCTTGGACGCTATACCGACGTTGAACCTGCGAGATGTACGGCGCCGCTTCGATGCCGCGGCGGCGACATTCGATGGCGCTGATTTCGTGCACGCCGTCACACGAGACGGTCTGTTTACTCGTCTCGAGCCACTATTGCTGGAGGCAAACAACATTCTCGATCTGGGCTCCGCGACCAGTAGCGCGGCCGCGTCATTGCGGAAGCGATTTCGTCGAGCGCACATCGTGTCACTGGATATCTCGCGCAACATGTTGCGCGCGGGCAGGCAGAAGCAGCCGCGGTTTTCATTGTCACGCTCTTCCTACATTCAGGCGAACGCATCGAGCTTGCCGTTCGCAGACCAGAGCATGGACTTCGTATTTTCCAACTTGTTGCTGCCGTGTGTCAGCGATCCCTCACATGTATTCAGGGAAGTCGCGCGCGTGCTGCGAAAAGACGGCGTCTTCGCCTTCTCAACGCTGGGTCCGGACAGCCTGCTCGAGATCGCCCGCGCCTGGCGCACAGTGGACCGTCATCCGCATGTCAATCAATTCCTGGACATGCACGACATCGGCGATGCCATCGTCGGCTCCGGTTTGCGCGACCCCGTGCTGGACGTGGATCGGCTATCCGTCACTTACGACGACCCGGCGACGTTATTCGCTGATCTCACGCACGTTGGCGCAAGAAATGCCCTGCAACAACGCAATCGGTCGCTGGCCGGCAAGAAGCAGTTTGCGGCAATGAAGCACGCCCTGACCGCCGCCGACGCTGATGACAGCATCAAGCTGAATCTCGAACTGGTCTACGGCCACTGTTGGGGCGGCGGCGCAAAGGCGAGCCCCGCCGACTATCGCATTGATGCCTCACGGATTTCCTTGCGTCGCGGCTGACGCCGCCGGCATTTTCGATGAGCACTGTCCTGATTTGGGATTACAGGATAACTCACTGTTAAATAAGAATTAATCTCACCAACGTCTGGCCGGTTAGGATTGCATGGCCCCGATGATTTAAGTACACTTCGCGTGCTTTTTTGCCGGCACGCCTGGTCAAACAGGCCGAAAGTCGAGTGTCCCCGGGGTCACCGGGCTAACACGAACTTTCTCGTTCCAGTTTTAGTCAAACCCGGACTTAGAAAATAAATGTGGTCGCCGCGGCGATTCGCAGGATGAACAATCAATGATACGAAAATCGTTTTTGAGCTTGCTGGCGTCAGGTTTCGCCGGCGTCGCGCATGCCGACTGGACGTTGAACATGCCCAGGGGCGTCACGGACCTCAGTGTCGAAACATACGACATTCATATGATGATCTTCTGGTGGTGCGTTGCGATCGGCGTCATCGTATTCGGCGTAATGATCATCTCGCTGTTCTTGCACCGCAAATCGCGGGGCGTCAAGCCTGCGACGTTTTCGCATAGTATGACAGCCGAGGTCATCTGGACGGCCATTCCCGTTGTGATCCTGATGCTCATCGCCATACCTGTTGCCGAAACCATGGTGAAGCTCGAGGATTCGCGCGATCCGGATATGTCGATTGTCGTGACAGCTTACCAGTGGAAGTGGCATTACCGATACCAGGACGAAGATATCGCTTTTTATTCGAGCCTGGCGCGGCCAAGCCTCGAGGCCCGCCGCAAGCAGTCCGGTGTCGACCCTTTTGCGGTCGACAACTACCTGCTTGACGTCGATCGCCGGCTCGTCGTGCCGCGCGACGCCAAAGTTCGCCTGCTCATTACTTCGAATGACGTCGTGCACTCCTGGTGGGTCCCGGATCTCGCCATCAAGAAAGACGCCGTACCGGGCATCGTCAACGAAACCTGGTTTAAGGCCACGGAACTGGGCACCTATCGCGGCCAGTGCGCGGAGCTCTGCGGCAAAGACCATGGCTACATGCCGATCGTCGTTGAAGTCGTTGCGCCGGATGCTTACCAGGCGTGGGTCGATTCGCGACAAGACGGCACGCCCCGGGTCGCCAGCTCACAATAAGACACTGAATTCTGTCGTGTCGTTCAGGACGACACGCAAATGGAGTAATGAAGTATGACCACTGCTGTAGCAGACGCACACGCTAGCCACGACGCTCATGACGATCACGGCCCGGCCAAAGGCATCGGACGCTGGCTGTTTTCGACGAATCACAAGGACATCGGCACGATGTACCTGATCTTCAGCCTCGTGATGTTCTTCGTTGGCGGCGCGATGGCGATGGTTATTCGCTCGGAGCTGGCGATCCCCGGGCTGCAGTTCGTACACCCTGAGTTCTTTAACCAGATGACAACAATGCACGCGTTGATCATGGTGTTCGGCGCTGTAATGCCCGCCTTCGTGGGACTGGCCAACTGGATGATCCCGTTGATGATCGGCGCGCCCGACATGGCGCTGCCCCGCATGAACAACTGGTCGTTCTGGATACTACCCGTTGCGTTCGGCATCCTGTTGTCCACATTGTTCATGCCGGGCGGTGCGCCTGCGGGTGGTTGGACCATGTACCCGCCGCTCGTGTTGCAGACCGGTGACGCATTTCCGTTCCTGATCTTCTCGGTCCACCTTATGGGAATATCGTCGATCATGGGCGCGATGAACGTCATCGTAACCATCATCAATATGCGCGCGCCGGATATGACGCTCCTGAAAATGCCGATGTTTGTCTGGACCTGGCTAATCACCGCTTACTTGCTGATTGCCGTCATGCCCGTGCTGGCCGGCGCGGTGACCATGCTGCTGACTGACCAGTTCTTCGGCACGAGTTTCTTTCTCGCGGCCGGCGGCGGTGACCCGGTTATGTTCCAGCATATCTTCTGGTTCTTCGGGCACCCCGAGGTCTACATCATGATTCTCCCGGCGTTCGGTGTCGTTTCAGAAATCATTCCGACATTTGCGCGCAAGAAGCTCTTCGGCCACGACTCAATGGTTTACGCGGCGTCGAGCATTGCCTTTCTGTCATTCATCGTCTGGGCGCACCACATGTTTACCGTGGGCATGCCGCTCACCGGCCAGATGTTTTTCATGTTTGCGACGATGCTCATTGCCGTTCCAACCGGCGTGAAAATTTTCAACTGGGTTGCAACGATGTGGCGCGGCGCGATGACCTTCGAAACGCCAATGCTGTTCTCGCTGGCCTTTGTATTCCTGTTTACGATCGGCGGCTTTTCCGGACTGATGCTCGCGGCAGCCCCTGCTGACGTTCAGTATCACGACACCTATTTTGTCGTCGCGCACTTCCACTACGTCCTTGTTCCGGGCTCGATCTTCGCCATTATGGCGGGCGCCTACTACTGGTTGCCGAAGTGGACCGGGCACATGTACAACGAGTCGCTCGGCAAGCTGCATTTCTGGCTGTCGACCATTTTCGTGAACCTTACGTTCTTCCCGATGCACTTCCTGGGCCTTGCCGGCATGCCTCGCCGTATTCCCGACTACTCGACGCAGTTTGCGGACTTCAACACCATCGCGAGTATCGGCGCGATTGGTTTCGGTGTTTCGCAATTGCTGTTCGTTTGGGTGCTCGTGACCGCCTGGAAGGGCAGCAAGGCAACGGACCGTGTCTGGGAAGGCTCGCACGGTCTCGAATGGACGGTCCCGTCGCCGGCGCCATACCACACCTTCGATACGCCGCCGAAGGCTCGCATTGCCGACGAGGCTTTCGAGTAAGCATGAACGACGCCGAACGTAAGAAGAACATTCGCCGTACGGCGCTGACTGTTGGCGCGGTTGCAGTTGCGTTCTATATCGGTTTCATTTTACTCGGCGTGCTGCGCTCCTGAGAGCTATGAACGAAAAGTGGCAAAACATGAAGTCTGAAAATCGCGCGCTAACCGGCCGCCTGCTGTTGATGGCGATTGCGATGTTCGGCTTCGGTTTCCTGCTGGTGCCGCTTTACGATGTTTTCTGTGAAATTACCGGCTTCGGCGGCAGGACGAATGCAACGGCAGCGGTTGTCAGGGAGGCGCCGGACCTGTCGCGCGAGATTCGCATCGAGTT
>JABDNG010000144.1 GCA_013001045.1 Woeseiaceae bacterium
AGTGAGCGTCAGAATGTCTGATATCACTCGAGTAGAACTGGGGCACATCAATCTGCGCGGCAATGCGTCAGACACGCGATTTACCGACGGCGTTGCCGCCGCCCTCGGGCAGGACCTGCCGCTTGAACCCAATACCATTTCTCGCGCTACCCACCGTGTTTATTGGCTTGGCCCGGACGAGTGGCAGATAGTGGCTGCTCTCGAGAGCATCGACGAACTGCTGCACAAACTGCGGCATGAACTGGCGGGTCAGCACGTGGCGATCAATGAACTCAGCGGCGGCCAGACAACGTTTCACCTGTCCGGATCGAACGTACCAGGCTTGCTTGCTAAAGGCTGCACGCTGGATCTCCATCCGTCCGTTTTTCGTTTGGGCCACTGCGCCCAGAGCGGACTCGCGAAAGCCATAATGTTGCTCGGCTGTATCGACGAGGCGCCGGTGTATGAAATAATCGTACGCCGAAGCTTTTCGGAGTATGCGCTGCGTTGGCTAAGTCAGGACTAAAATTACCAAGCCGGTTCGGCTTCCTGCTAATCAATGACTTTACCTTGATCTCGATGTCGTCCGCCGTCGAGCCGTTGCGAATGGCGAATCGAATCAGCGGCAAGGAGTTTTATAGCTGGCGGACTATAGGTGAGACCGGCGAAGACGTTGTGGCAAGTGACGGCTTGTCGGTCAACGCGGAGTACAGCATTGACGACCCCGATGTATTGAGTGATCTCGACGTCGTCGTGGTTTGCGGTGGCAGGCGTATTGCGGACAGTACAACCGAACCTGTCATTGGCTGGCTAAAGTTGGTAAGCAAGCGTCGAATCGCGCTAGGTGCGATTTGTACCGGGACTTATATATTGGCAAAGGCCGGTTTACTGGACGGCTATCACTGCAGTGTGCATTGGGAAAATATTTCGGAAATTGCGGATTTGTTCCCGAAAGTCAGTGTCGGGCGCAGCGTCTTTTCGATCGACAGGGATCGTTATACGTGTTCAGGCGGCACCGCTCCGGTCGATATGATGCTGTACCTCGTTCGGCGACAGTTAGGTCCTGAAGTCAGTGCCGGTGTGGCTGAACAGTTCGTCTATGAGAGGATTCGGCGTTCCAGTGATCAACAACGCGTGCCTTTCAAGCATACGATTGGCAATAAATCGGAAAAGCTCATTATTGCTGTCGAACTGATGGAAGCGAACATCAGAGAGCCCATCAGCCAGGCGGAATTGGCGTCATACGTGGGCTTGTCTCTGCGCCAGCTGGAGCGCTTGTTCCGACGACATCTGGGCTGTACGCCGTCACGCCAATACCGGCAGATTCGGCTGCAACGCGCCCGTGAACTGTTCCAACAAAGCAACATGAGCTTGGCTGAAATAGCGTCGCTGACAGGTTTCGTCTCAAATGCGCATTTCAGCAAGAGCTACAAAGAACTGTACGGCTACTCGCCGAGCGCGGAGCGCAGCGGTAGCAGAGGGTCTGCGTGATGCGCCGCGTCGTCAAGGAAGCATTCCTTGTGTATAAGGTGCAGTGCCTGAACGGCCGCCGTTTTCACGATTTGTCGTTGCCTGCTCTTTCCTCGCGGCATCCATCCAGCTAGTATCTCCTGATACTTTGGCCGAGCCTGGAGACGGTTCTTGAGTATTGCCACTGACAAGATGATGCCTCTACCTGGCGTGATTGAGCCACGTTGGTGGACTGGTACGCCCGCACTGCCGCGGGAGTCGTTCACAATCGACTGCAGTCAGTTTTCCATGGACGATGGCGACCTGCGACCCGACAGTGAACTCAGCCGGCAGATGAATGCAATGTATGACGAGGTCGGCTTGCTGTATCTCATCAATACGGGTCTGAACGATTTGCAGACGATGCGCGCCTTTGCGACGCTCGTGGTCAAAGACGAGATGCGCTACCAGGGCGGTGCAAATCCGCGCGACGACCTGCAGGCCAACGTTTATGAGGTCGGCGCGCCACTGCAGGCATGGTTGCATTATCATCACGAAATGGCCTACATAGGGCAAAGTACCAAGCTGTTGGGATTCCTTTGCCACAAAGCGGTTCGCGACAAAGGATTCACGTTTGTTTCGGACAATCTCCGGGCGACCGAGGCAATACTCGCAACCGAATTCGGTCAAAAGCTTAAGGAACTGGGCCTCTGTTATCACCGAAACCTGACGGATCGTGATGCGTTTGCCGGTACGGAACAAATCGGCGTGTACAACCATTGGCAGAAATCGATGCTGACCGACGATCCCGATGAGGCTGAGTCGGTCGCGCGGTCGCGAGGCCTCGAGATAGAGTGGGGTCCGAATCGTCTGCTGAAGACCCGATACTATGTCTCCGCCTTCGAGTACTTTCCGATGCTCGACCGAAATGTGTTGTATAGCAGTGTTGCCGATGATGCTATGTGGTTTGATGCATGGCCCAAGGTCATGCACCTGCCTTATGACGATCGTCCGCTGAAGCTGACGTTTGGTGATGACAGCGAATTATCTCGCGAGGAAAAAAGCCTGTTTGTCGATATCTACGACCGCTTCGGTATTCCGATCGAATGGAATGTTGGTGATATTGCGATTATCTGCAATTACCGCTTCGCACATGGCCGTCCCGGCATTCATTTGAAAGACGACGAGGAACGTGAACTGGGCGTGCTGATCGGTGAAGCTTACGAACGCGTCGGCGACCTGGCCGACAAGTGGTGACCCCGCACGCGCTTGCCTTGTTCAAGTCGATTGATGGCCCGCATTACTCGAAGACGAGGTGAACCCGGCGATTACGCTTGCCCTTGTTCTCGATCTTGCTGACACGCACGGCACCGATTTCACTCGTGTTATTGACATGCGTACCGCCGCAGGGCTGGAAGTCGACGCCTTCAACGCGCACCGTGCGGATATCTCCCGCGCCGCGCGGTGGCTGCACGGACATTGTTCGGACCAGCTCCGGTTGCTCATCGAGCTCGGCTTCGGTAATGGTTCCAAACACGACCGGATGCGCTTCGGCAATCAGGGCATTGATACGTGTCGTCAGGTCCACCTTGTCGATCTGGTGTTCGCCGAGATCGAAGTCGAGCCGGCTTTTCTCCGCGCCGACCGCTCCACCTGTCACTGGTACCGGGATCAGTGCGCCTAGCAAATGCATGCAGGTGTGCATCCTCATGTGCCTGTAGCGTCGTTCCCAGTCGATCGCCGTCTCGACGGGATCGCCGGGAGCCAAACCGTGATCCTGTGTGTCAAGCTGGTGTTTGACCTGCTCGGATGAATCGCCTTTTCGCGTGTCCAGCACTTTGTGCGTCTTTCCGTCGGGGCCGGTCATGACGCCGGTGTCGCCGGGTTGCCCGCCGCCCAGCGGATAGAAGATAGTCTGATCGAGTTCTATCCAATCGCCATTGACGGCGAGTACGGTTGCTGCCAACGTCCGTTGGTAGCTGTCGTCGTAATAGTTTCTTCGCACTGGTGTCATTTCGATTCCTTGTGGAGCGGTTCCTTCAGGTATCATGCAACGCTGTTGATTAATCTTGTTAAATCATGCACAGCAGTAATTTAATCATCCTAAGCAGTGTACTCGTCGCCGGCTTTGCCTGTCAGTGGATCGCCTGGCGAGTGAAGCTGCCGTCGATCCTTTTCCTGTTGCTAACGGGCATCGTGGCG
>JABDNG010000024.1 GCA_013001045.1 Woeseiaceae bacterium
CGCGAGCCCGTTCGACCGCAGGATCGCATCAAGGCGCTGTTGACCGAGGTTCGTTCCGAGCCGCGTGGCCCGCAGTTGTTCATGACGCGCACGTCGCCACAGTTCCTCGTCGAGTTGTTCAAGATCGAGGTACCGGAGGTAGGTCAGGGCCTGATCGATATCCTGGGTGCGGCCCGAGATCCGGGGCTGCGTGCGAAGATCGCCGTTCGAAGCAACGACAATCGAATCGATGCCGTCGGCGCTTGCGTTGGTATGCGCGGATCGCGCGTGCAGGCGGTATCCAACGAACTCGCGGGCGAGCGCGTCGACATCATTCTGTACGACGACAATGCGGCGCAATTCGTCGTTAATGCGATGTCGCCGGCCGAGGTGGTCTCGATTGTTGTCGATGAAGACAAACACAGCATGGACATTGCTGTTGAAGAGGACAAGCTGTCACAGGCCATCGGCCGCGGCGGCCAGAATATTCGGCTCGCCAGTGAACTGACCGGTTGGGAACTCAACGTCATGACCGCGGCGGACGCTGAAGAAAAGAGCGAATCCGAAACGCGGGTGTTGATCGAGTTGTTTTCAAAACAACTCGATGTCGACGAGGAAGTCTCGTTGATCCTGGTACAGGAAGGTTTCTCGACGATCGAGGAAGTGGCTTACGTGCCAGCGTCTGAGCTCGTTGCCATTGAAGAGTTCGATGAGGATATTGTCGACGAACTGCGAAGCCGTGCACGTGATGTATTGCTGACCCAGGCGATTGTTCAGGAAGAAAAAATTGACGAAGTAGAGCCCGCCGAGGATTTGCTGAGTCTTGAGGGT
The DNA here is from genome assembly GCA_013001045.1 of Woeseiaceae bacterium. Classification (GTDB taxonomy): domain Bacteria; phylum Pseudomonadota; class Gammaproteobacteria; order Steroidobacterales; family Woeseiaceae; genus UBA1847. The sequence goes on from JABDNG010000024.1 coordinate 811, forward strand.
ATGGAAAAGGGGCTTGCGTTCTTGTTGGCAAGCAAGGGTGTCGTGACGCGAGAGGATCTCGCGGAATTGGCAACCGATGACCTGCTTGAAATCCATGAAATGGATGAGGAACTCGCGGCTGCGCTCATCATGAAAGCGCGCGCTCATTGGTTCGAGGAAGAACAGCAGGCGTAGCAGCCTCTGATAAGTACGGAGTTAATGTATGGCTGAAGTGACAGTTACACAATTTGCCGAGGTGCTGAAGGTGCCGGTCGAGAAGTTGCTGACGCAGCTGGACGAGGCCGGTATCAAGGTCAGTGGTTCCGATGACACGATCAGCGATGACGCGAAGCTCGAATTGCTGTCGCACCTGCGACGGGCGCACGGACAGGATGACACGCCGGCCACGGCTGCGGCGCCGCGACGAATCACGCTGAACCGCAAGTCTCAGTCCGAACTGCGCTTATCCGGTACCCAGGGGCGCTCGCGCACGGTGAACGTCGAGGTGCGGCGTAAACGCACTTACATCAAACGCGACGTGCTCGAAAAGCAGGCGCAGGAAGAACAGGAAGAACTGGATCGTGTGCGGCGCGAGGAAGAAGAGCGCGTCGAAGCAGCAGCGCGCGAGCAGGAACGTCTGAAAACAGAAAAGGAACAGGCGGCCAAACTGGCAGAGGCCGAACGCGAGAAAGAAAAACAGGCGCAGGATACGGCTGACGAAGAGGCTCGCCGAGTCGCCGAGCAAATTTCGGCTGCGGCCGCGGAAGAGAAGAGTCGGGTTGAGAAGGCCGAGGCTGATGCGCGCGCTCGACGTACCAAGGAAAAAGCCAAGCCGAAACCGGGTCGCGCCGAAACGCGTTACGGCCGCAAGGAACTGCATGTTGCCGGTGACAAGAGCGGAAGGCGTAGACGTAAAACGCCTACGCGTCGACGGCCAGTGTCGGTGGGCGGCGACTCCAAGCATGGCTTCGAGCGACCTACCGCTCCGGTTGTTCACGAAGTTGAAATACCCGAGAGCATCTCTGTTGCAGAGCTTGCACAGCGCATGGCGATCAAAGGAAACGAAGTCGTCAAGGTTCTGTTCAATATGGGCGCGATGGTTACGATCAACCAGGTCATTGATCAGGACACCGCGACACTGGTCGTGGAAGAACTGGGCCACATTGCCAAGCAGGTCGATTCGGCGGACATGGACGAAAAGTTGCTCGCTGACGAAGAGGATTCGAGCGGCGAAGCCGTGGCCAGATCACCGGTTGTTACGATCATGGGCCATGTCGATCACGGCAAGACCTCGTTGCTGGATTACATTCGCCGCACGAAAGTCGCGGATCATGAGGCAGGTGGCATCACGCAGCATATTGGCGCTTACTCCGTGAAGACTGACAAAGGCAGGATCGCGTTCCTCGATACGCCGGGTCACGCGGCCTTCACGGCTATGCGGGCACGCGGTGCGCAGGCGACCGACATCGTTGTGCTTGTGGTTGCGGCCGATGACGGGGTCATGCCGCAGACAATCGAAGCGATTCAGCATGCGAAAGCGGCAGGCGTGCCACTCGTCGTTGCGATCAATAAAATAGATCGCGAAAACTCGGATCCTGAACGCGTCAAGAACGAATTGACGCAGCACGAAGTCATTCCGGAAGATTGGGGCGGCGAGCAGATGTTCGTCAATGTCTCGGCAATCACGGGTGAAGGCGTTGATGCGTTGCTCGACGCCATTTTGCTGCAAGCGGAGGTTATGGATCTTAGCGCCGTCGCAGAGGGCCCAGCGCATGGCATCGTCATTGAGGCGAGTCTTGAAAAAGGGCGCGGTGCGGTTGCAACCGTGCTGGTGCAGTCCGGTACGCTGAAGCAAGGTGACATGATCATTGCGGGCGAAGAATATGGCCGCATTCGAAATATGTTCGATGAATCGGGCGCCTCGGTCGAAGAAGCAGGTCCGTCGTATCCTGCCGTTGTACTGGGCCTGTCAAAGACGCCGAGTGCGGGCGACGACTTTCTTGTCGTAAAGAATGAGCGCAAGGCACGAGAAGTTGCCGAATTCCGTCAGAGCAAGACTCGCGATGCCAAGCTGGCTCAACAGCAGGCGTCGAAACTCGAGGACATGTTCAGCAAGATGCAAGAAGGTGAGTCTTCAACGGTGCCTGTGATCATCAAGTCGGACGTGCACGGCAGCGCCGAGGCATTGCGAGATGCGTTGACGAAGCTGTCGAATGATGAAGTCAAGGTAAATGTGCTGGGTTCGAGCGTCGGTGGTATTACGGAGACCGATGCCAATCTTGCGGCGGCGTCCAACGCCGTAATTATCGGTTTCAACGTCCGCGCAGACGCGGCGGCCCGCACGGCCATCAAGGAATCCGGCGTCGATGTCCGTTACTACAGCATCATTTACGAAGCCATCGACGACGTCAGGGCTGCACTCACAGGGCTGCTGGCGCCGGAGATTCGCGAGCAGATCGTGGGTCTGGCCGAGGTCAAGGAAGTGTTCAGCTCACCGAAGTTTGGCGATATCGCTGGTTGTATCGTCAGCGAAGGCTATGTGAAGCGTTCGAATCCGATCCGTGTATTGCGCGACAATGTCGTGATCTACGAGGGTGAACTCGAATCATTGCGTCGCTTCAAGGATGACGTCAACGAGGTTCGCTCCGGTACCGAATGCGGTATCGGCGTCAAGAACTACAGCGACGTCAAAGTGGGCGATCAGATCGAATGCTTCGAGCGCGTTGAAGTCGCCCGGACGCTGGACTGATTGCCGACGGTGAATCGACATGCCTCGTGAATTCAGTCGAAATCAGCGGCTCGGCAACCAGGTGTTGCGCACCTTAAACGAGCTGCTGCGGTTCGACACCAAGGATCCGCGCCTCGAGGGCGTCTCGGTTTCCGCCGTCGACCTGTCTCGCGACCTGAGCGTGGCGCAAGTTTATTTCAGTATTCTGGATCCGAACGCGGATCCGGCGCCAGTTAAACAAGGCCTCGAAAAAGCCTCCGGCTTCCTGCGGTCGAAGCTGGGCCGCGCTATCAAGGTGCGGCACGTGCCTGAGCTGAGGTTTGAGCACGACGACAGCGCCGCTGAGGGGCAACGCATTGCGGACTTGATCGAAGGTGCCCTCAACTCCGAACCCTCACGGTGACTTCAACTGTGCAGCCCGGGCGACGCCGGAAAGAAGCGGTGGATGGGCTGCTGTTGCTGAACAAGCCATCGGGCATGACGTCCAATCGGGCTTTGCAGATTGTGAAGCGGCTGCTAAACGCGAAAAAAGCGGGGCATACGGGCAGCCTCGACCCCGCGGCGACCGGCATGCTGCCGCTATGCTTCGGCGAGGCGACCAAGGTTTGCGCCTATTTGCTGAATGCGGACAAGACCTACCGCGTGACAGCGCGGCTCGGCAGTGCGACCGATACCGGTGACGCCGACGGCCAGGAGACCGCAACGGCACCGCTTCCCGAGTTGACCGCTGATGAATGGAACGCCTTATTGCAGGGGTTACTCGGCGAGTCCCAGCAAATACCGCCGATGTACTCGGCGCTCAAGAAAGACGGCAAGCGGCTGTATGAGCTTGCCAGGAAGGGCGAGACCGTCGAGCGGGAACCGCGGCCGATCACGATCCACGAGATACGGCTGCTCGAATTCGCGGGGTCGAGGCTGGTTTTCCGCGTGACCTGCTCCAAAGGTACCTACGTGAGGACGCTGGTTGAGGATATCGCCGGTCGCGCCGGTACAGTGGCGCACACATCGCGGCTGCACCGGGAGTCAGTCGGGCAATTCAACCCTGAGGAAATGCTCGATTTAACGGTCGTCGAAGCGCTGGCCGCGGACGGCCAGGTCGCTCTCAGGGAGAAGCTGCTGCCGCCAGACGTGGCACTGGCCGAATTTCCTTCGGTCCATTTGAGCGAGAGTTCCGGTCTGCGTTTTAGTGGCGGACAGGCGGTCCCGGTGGCCGATGAGAGCCATACTGGGCTGACCCGGGTCTACGGCGCCGGTGAGCGATTTCTGGGTGTGGGGGAGCTAGCGGGCGACCGTCAACTGGCGCCACGCAGGGTATTCCTCGAACCCGCAAAAAACCCTCTAGATAATTGATTTTGGGGTGTCAATAGGCCCGAACAGGCGCTAGAATACCGCGCTGCGAAAAAGGGCCTATAAATAGAGTTAATTGGAGTAATCGAAGAATGTCACTTTCCAGTGAAGCAAAGCAGGGCGTTGTCGCCGAGTTTGCACGCGGCGAGGGCGATACCGGATCCCCCGAGGTTCAGGTCGCGCTGCTTTCAAAGAGAATTTCTGAGTTGACCGAGCATTTCGGTGAGCACAAGAAAGATCACCACAGCCGTCAGGGTCTTTTGAAGATGGTAAACAAGCGCCGCAAGCTGCTTGACTACCTCAAGTCCAAAGACCAGGACCGCTACCGCGAGCTGATTGACCGGCTCGGTCTGCGCCGCTAATTCAGCGAGCGCTAATCCAAGGCCAATGTATAGCTGACGCGTCGTTCCACGCCGGGACGTACCGACGCTGCGCATTGCCCACATTTTTTCTATTTGAGTAGATATTGTGAAATCAACGACAAAGACGTTTCAGTATGGTGAACACAAGGTAACAATCGAGACGGGGGCGATTGCCCGTCAGGCTGACGGTGCCGTACTCGTCGACATGGCCGAAACCCAGGTTCTGGTCACCGCGGTGGGCCGCAAAACGGCCGACCCGGGAAGAGACTTTTTCCCGTTGACCGTCAACTACCAGGAAAAGACCTACGCTGCGGGCAAGATCCCGGGTGGCTTCTTCAAGCGCGAAGGTCGTCCCGGTGAGAAGGAGATACTGACGTGTCGCCTGATTGACCGTCCGGTTCGCCCGCTATTCCCCAAGGGATTCACCAACGAAGTACAGATCATTGCTACGGTGATGTCGTTGAACCCCGACGTCGATCCCGACATTCCGGCGTTGATTGGTGCTTCCGCTGCGCTGGCGATTTCCGGGATGCCATTTGCTGGCCCGATCGGCGCCGCCAAGGTTGGTTACAAGGATGGTGAGTACCTCCTCAACCCCGGCATTGCAGCCGTGGCTGAATCCGATCTGGAACTCGTCGTCGCAGGCACCAAGGACGCGGTCCTCATGGTCGAATCTGAAGCGCACGAATTGTCGGAAGAAGTCATGCTGGGTGCGGTCATGTTTGGCCATGAGCAGATGCAGATCGCCATCGCCGCCATTAACGAGTTGGCTGCCGAAGTTGGCAAGCCGGCGTGGGACTGGCAGGCACCCCCGGCAGATCAGGACCTCGCCAGCGCTGTTGCCGCCAAGGCTGAGTCCGGACTGGCCGACGCCTATCGCATTACGGACAAGCAGGATCGCCAGGTGGCCGTTGGTGAAGTCAAATCGGCGGCGATGGAAGCGATTGACGATGACCGCTGGTCCGCGGACGAGGTTAAAGGCGCGCTGTCCAAGCTGGAGAAGACTATCGTTCGTCAGCGGGTCATCAAGGGCGACGCGCGAATTGACGGACGTGACAAGAGTACGGTTCGTCCCATCAACGTTGAGGTCGGTCTCCTGCCGCGCGCACATGGCTCAGCCGTGTTCACACGCGGTGAGACGCAGGCGATCGTCGTGGCGACGCTGGGCACGGGGCGCGATGCTCAGCTCATCGATTCCATTCTGGGCGAGCGCAAAGAACCGTTCATGTTGCACTACAACTTCCCGCCGTATTGTGTGGGCGAAACGGGATTCATCGGCTCGACCAAGCGCCGCGAAATCGGTCACGGCAAGCTGGCGCGCCGCGGAATCCAGGCTGTCATGCCGAACATGGAAGAATTCGGGTACATTATTCGCGTTGTTTCGGAAATCACCGAGTCCAACGGTTCCAGCTCCATGGCCTCTGTTTGTGGTACCAGCCTGGCATTGATGGACGCGGGCGTTCCGATCAAGGCGCCTGTCGCCGGTGTTGCTATGGGTCTCGTCAAGGAAGGCGACGACTTTGCCGTTCTGACCGATATCCTGGGCGATGAGGATCACCTCGGCGACATGGACTTCAAGGTCGCCGGCACTGACGACGGCATCACGGCGCTGCAGATGGACATCAAAATCCAGGGCATTACGCGTGAAATCATGAGCAATGCGCTTGACCAGGCGCGCGATGCACGATTGCACATTCTGGGCGAGATGAACCAGGTGATCAAGGAGCCTCGAGCAGAGATGTCCGAGTGGGCGCCAACGATCATGACCATGAAGATCGACCCCGACAAGATCCGCGATGTCATCGGTAAGGGCGGCGCCGTCATACGCGCCATCACCGAAGAGACGGGTGCGTCGGTCGATATCGACAACGACGGTACGATTCGCATCGCATCGGTCGACGGTTCATCCGGTAAGGAAGCCAAACGGCGCATCGAGTTGATTACCGCAGACGTCGAAGTTGGTCGCATCTACGACGGCAAGGTCGCCCGCCTGATGGACTTTGGTGCCTTCGTAACCATCCTTCCAGGCAAGGACGGACTGGTGCATATCTCGCAGATCTCGAACGAGCGCGTCGAGAAGGTCAGCGATAAACTGGCCGAGGGTGACTCTGTTCGAGTGAAGGTGCTCGAGGTCGACCGCCAGGGTCGGGTGCGGTTATCAATGAAGGAAGTTGACGCGGCATAGTCCCAACTTCTGTACACCAAGCCAAAAGGCCGAATTGCTCACGCAATTCGGCCTTTTTTCTTAGAGTCCCGGTCGTGCCCCATGCGGTTCGAGGAATTCGAGGATACGGCCCGGCAAGTAAAATGTCGGGCGCCAGGGCAGGCCGCCGTTGATGAAACCCACGTGACCACCGGACTCGGCGACTTCGAGCGTCACATGCTCGGACAGGCGGTCGGACGTCGGGATCACGTGCTGCGTCATAAACGGATCGTCGGTCGAGTTTACGATGAGCGTCGGTGTCTGAATCCCTTTCAAATAATGCACAGAGCTGCAGCGGTCATAGTAATCCTGCTTGCCCGCAAAGCCGTGCAGAGGGGCTGTTACAGCGTCGTCAAATTCTGCAAACGTGCTCGCGTTCATTGCCCGATCCCAGTCAAACGCTGCGGTGTAACGGTCGAATTTTCGCGTCATAGCGGACTTCATGTTTTTTAGTAGAATACGTCGATAAACCTTTGAAAAACCGATATTTAATGCATCTGCACATTCGTGCAGATCGAGCGGTACGGAGACCGCCGTCGCCGCGCTCAGCGGTGTGTCGGTGCCGGATTCGCCAAGGTACTTCAGCAGCACGTTGCCACCCAGCGAATAGCCAACTGCCAGCAGCGGGCCGGCGTTTTGCGAGCCGTCCCGTTTCGCCTGCAGGCGGTCCAGGAAGAAGCGCAGGTCGTTTGTCTCCCCGGCGTGGTATCGGCGCGGCAGACGATTGCGGTAGTCCCCACAGTCGCGGAAATGCAGGACACAGGAACGCCAGCCCCGGTCTCGAGCGACCTCCATGAGCATGCGGGCATAGGACGACTCGGCCGAGCCTTCAAGGCCGTGAAGTATGACGAGGAGCGGCGCCGCGTCTGGCATGCCATCAGCGTCCGTAAGCCAATCGACAGCCGTAGTATCGCCATCTGGCAATTCGAGGCTCTCGCGGCGCAGCGCCGGCCGGCTACGCCACGCCCATGGAAAACTCGGATAGATCGTCTGCGCATGGCGGTTACGTAGCCAGCCTGCCGGCTCGAAGTCGCTGGGAATAATGCGATTATCGCTGTTGTCTGACGTCATCGCCGGAAATTGGTTAGGTCGCTGAATTACCAAGGGAATTTGGCAAAAAAAATGGCCCCCCGCTTGCGCGGGGGGCCCGCCGTGGAGTGATTACACCTTCAGGCATTTGCAACAGGGGGCGGGGGAGCGTATCCCCGTTGCAAGGGTTAAGCTTGGCTAAACAAGGGGTTGCTGTCAAGACATGCCGGTCACCAAAGGCCTATTTTGACCGCTGCAAGCGCCGTAGAGTCGGTGCTCACCGCGGTTTGGCCCACGAGGGCGTCCAAGGCCCAATTCTCAGCCGCCCATTGCCAGATTTCTGAGATTTCGCAGCGCCACAGGGCGGGCGGAGGATCCTGTTGCAGCGCGATCAGCGCTGCCACCAGCGTCGGCGCTGAGTTATCGGCCGAGACCCCCGGCGCGCCTGTCAGTTTGCTGAGTTTGTCACCGTTCGGATGGGTAATGACGGGCAGGTGGGTGTAGGTCGGCGTGCCATAGCCAAGCAAACGCTGCAACCAGACTTGCCGTGGCGTCGAGTCCATCAGGTCAATGCCTCTCACAACCTCGGTAATGCCCTCGATCTCATCGTCGACAACGACGGCCAGCTGGTAGGCAATCAGCCCATCTCTTCGCCGAACGATAAAGTCCCCTGACTGCGATTCGAGTCGTTGGGTCTGCCTGCCCTGGAGGACATCGTTGAACGAGATCGGGGTGTCGTCCGTGCGTGCGCGAATTGCCGTTTCCACGGCATCACAGCCTTCCCGGCAGGTTCCCGGGTAGATAATGCCGAGAGGGCCCCTGGGGGCATCCTTGAGGTCACGACGCGAGCAGCCGCAGCGGTAGGCCAGGTTCCGCTCAAGCAGCGTCTGCAGCGCCGCATCGTGCGCATGCCGGCTGGCACTCTGAAAAATAATCTCGCCGTCCCACTCGAATCGGTAATGTTCGAGCGTACGCAGAATGCTGTCGGTTGCGCCCGCCTGTTCGCGAGGCGGGTCGATATCCTCGATTCGCAAGAGCCATTGTCCTTCATGGACCTTGGCCTGCAGATAGCTCGCAACGGCAGCAACTAAAGAGCCGAAATGAAGCGGTCCGGTGGGCGACGGTGCGAACCGGCCGACGTAGTGGGCTGGTTCGCGCATCAACATCGGCCGTGCGGCTTAGCGGTACCGATCGTCCCGATCGCGAAATTGTCGCTCGGCGAGTTCGCGGCGCTCCTGAGCTTCGAGGCTTAAGGTCGCCACGGGCCGTGCCTCCAGACGCTTCAGGCCGATCTCTTCGCCGGTTTCGTCGCAGAAACCGTATGTACCCTCATCCAGGCGGGCAAGCGCCGAGTCGATCTTGCGCAGCAACTTTCGCTCGCGATCACGGGTTCTCAGTTCGAGTCCGAATTCGGATTCTTGAGTCGCTCGATCATTGGGATCGGGGAAGTTCGCCGCCTCGTCCTGCATGTGGTGCACGGTGCGGTCGACTTCGAAGATCAATTCGCGTTTCCAGGCAGCCAGGATGTTCTTGAAATGCTCGATCTGGCCATCGCTCATGTACTCCTCGCCTCGCTTGGGCTTGTACGGCGCGATGCCATGAATTGGCCCGCTCATGACGTCGCCTCTCGGCTTGCCGCGACGTACCGGTGTCGGGCGGGCGACAGGTTTGCGGGCAGGCACGCGTTTCTTCACGGGCGCCTTCTTCTTGCTGATGGGGCGTTTCTTGCTCGCGGCCTTCTTTCTGGCGGCAGGTTTCTTTTTGCTGACTTTCTTGGCCGCTTTCTTCTTGCTCGCCTTTCTCGCCGTTTTCTTCTTGGCGGCAGGTCTCTTCTTGCTGACCTTTTTCGCAGCTTTCTTTTTCGCCGTGGACTTCTTCTTCAAAGTGGCTTTCTTCTTCGCCGGAGCCTTTTTCCTGGCGGCAGGTTTTTTCTTGCTCGCCTTCTTCTTGGACGCGCGTTTCCGAACGGGCGCCTTTTTCTTCGCCACGGCCTTCTTTTTCGCGACCTTCTTCTTAGTCGCGGCCCTCTTCTTCGCCACGGCCTTCTTCTTGGCGACCTTCTTCTTCGCTGTCGGTTTCCTGGTGACTGCTTTCTTGCGAGCGGTCTTCTGCTTGCGCTTCTTGCTCGCGGCTTTCTTTACGGGCATTACTGGCTCCTGCCGGGGAAAGAAAAGGCCGGGATTATACATGGCTTGCGCCGGCATGGAAGGGTTATTTTTTCCCCTGCTTGGCAGGCTTCAGGGAACGGCGGCAGACCGCGAAAACACTGGGATTCTGCGCAAATTGTCTTTTTTGAGCGACAATCGTTTTATTGCCGGAATTACATTACACTTACCGACTTTTACGGGATATTGGCCTACATCACCGATGCGATTAAGCAAGATCAAACTCGCTGGCTTCAAGTCCTTCGTCGACCCCACCACTATTACCTTTCCTAGCAGCCTCGTCGGCGTGGTCGGGCCAAACGGGTGTGGCAAGTCGAACGTTATTGATGCTGTGCGATGGGTTATGGGCGAAAGCTCCGCCAGCCGTCTCCGTGGTGACTCCATTACGGACGTTATCTTCAATGGCTCGAGTACTCGCAAGCCAATTGGATCGGCATCTGTTGAGTTGCTGTTTGACAACAGCGAAACGACGCTTGAAGGCCAATACGCCCAATATGCCGAGATATCGATTCGTCGCGAGGTAAGCCGTGACGGCATATCCAACTATTTTCTCAACGGCACACGCTGCCGGCGCAAAGACATCACGGGCGTCTTCCTGGGCACGGGCCTGGGTCCTCGCAGCTATTCAATTATTGAACAAGGCATGATTTCTCGGCTGATTGAAGCGAAGCCCGAGGAGATGCGTGTGTTCATGGAAGAAGCGGCGGGAATCTCGAAGTACAAGGAGCGTCGGCGCGAAACCTCGAACCGCATCAAGCACACCAAGGAAAACCTCGATCGGCTGCTCGATGTACTCGAGGAGGTCGAGAAACAAATCAAGCACCTTGACAGGCAGGCGAAAACCGCAGAGCGCTACAGTCGCTACAAGGACGAGGAGCGCAGGACAACGGCAGAATTGCTGGCCTTGCGGGCCAAAGACATTGACGATCGAGCGGCCGATGCGAAGACGCTTCTGTCGGAACGCAAGACGCAACTCGAAGCGGCAATCGCCGAGCAACGCAGCCTTGAAGCCGCGTTGGAAGAGACTCGCGTCCGACAGACCGAACGAACGGATTACTTCAATGCAGTTCAGGGTCGCTACTACAAGGTGGGTTCCGAAATCGCCCGGTTGGAGCAGTCGATCGAGCATGCACGTGAATTGCGTGAACGCCAGGAGACCGACCTGGAGCAAGCGATTCTCGGCGCCAAAGAAATCGCGGCGCACATCGACCAGGACCAGACGGAAATAGAGCAGCTTGAACTCACATTGAGCGAGTTGGTTCCAGGCCTTGAACAGGCGCGCGCGAGAGAACGGTCATCGGCAGAATCACTGAAGAAGGCCGAAGAGGCGCTGGCGGACTGGCAAACGCAATGGGACGCACATTCGCTGCAGTACAACGCTGCGCTGCAACAGCAGAGTGTCGAGAAGACGCGAACGGAGCAAATTGAATCTCGCTTGCTCAGTTTTTCAGAGCGACACAAGAAGCTCGAAGAGGCGGCGTCGATTGCGAGTCCAACCGAATTACTGTCGATGCATGACGAAATCGCAGAGCAGGAGCTTCGCAAGCGTCAGGCACGTGACGAGTTCGATCGTCATATTGCTGATACCGCGGAAAAAATTCGTAAACTGCGCGAGCAGGACCTGAAGTTGACGCGGCTCGTCGATGAGCGTCGCGCGGTACTTCAGGATGCCCAAGGCAAGTACGCCTCGTTGGAGGCGCTGCAAAATGCGGCGATGGGCGCCGGCGATGACGGAATCAAACACTGGCTGGCAGGAGCTGGCCTTGAAAAAAATCGCCGCGTCGCGCAGTCGTTGAATGTAGCGAGTGGTTGGGATAAGGCTGTTGAAACCGTGCTGGGTGATTATTTGCAGGCGGTTTGCGTCTCCGACATAACGCCGGTGACAGAGACGATTGCAAAACTGAGTACGGGCAACGTAACCGTTTTTCGCGAGCAAGCCAAAGATGGAGACAGCGCGGCGCCGAGTCACACGCTTGCCACGAAAGTGACGGGCGCGCCGGCCGCCGTGGTCGACATGTTGTCGAACGTCAAGCTTGCAACATCGCTCGGAGATGCGCTGAAGATCCGGGAGTCTCTCGGTCGGAATGAGTCCGTAGCCACTCAAGACGGAATCTGGCTGGGCAAGAACTGGTTGCGCGTAGCGCGAACCAAAGACGGCAAAGCCGGCGTGCTGGCGCGCGAACACGATATGCGACGCATGAAGTCGGATGTTCGTGATATGCAGGCGCGATTCGAGAGCGCGCACAAATTGCAGCGGGACGGCCGAGCGCGTCTGACGCAGCTGGAAGAGCGCCGCGAGTCATTGCAGCAGGATGCGTCGTCACTGCTTAACGAATATTCGGAAATCAAGGCAGCGCTGGAATCCGCTCGTTACCAGATGGATCAGGCGAATGCGCGCAAGGTGGCTCTTGCCGAAGAAGCGGGTGATCTTGACAGCGAAAAGATTTCGGCGGAAGAACAACTGCGCGAATCGCAGCGTATATACGTTCAAGCGATCAGCTCGATAGAGCAGCTCAGTGCGGAAAAAATCGCACTTGAAGAGCAGCGCGAAGCGTTGCGCGCCGAGTTGCAACGGGTTCGCGCACAAGCTGAAGAGGACCGACAGGCTGTACAAGATAATGCGATTCAATTCGAGAGCCGACGAACAAGCAAGGAATCGGCGGCACAAAACCTGGCTCGTATGCAGGCACAGTTGACCGTATTTCGCAGTCGCGAGAAGGAAATTCGGGACCAGTTGGCAAACAGCCAATCGCCGATGGCGGACAACAGGGCGTTGCTCGAGGAGCAACTCGCCGCGCGCGTCGGCGTGGAAGAGGAGCTTGCCGGCGCACGCCAAAAGGTAGAGAAAGTCGAAAACGAGTTGCGCGAGTTGGACCAATCCCGCTTACAGGTCGATCAAGCGGTTGATGCGGCGCGGACGGCCCTCGGTGAAGCCGAGATGGCGACGCAAGAACTCAGGGTTCGGCGCGAGGGCTTCGTCGAGCAGCTGTCACAGACTGACTTCGACCTCGACCTGTTGCTTGAGGAGCTCGACGATGCAGCAGGCATCGAGCCGTGGGAGGAAAAGCTCGCGAAAGTCCGCAAACGCATCGATCGTCTCGGTCCGATAAACCTCGCCGCGATCGATGAATTCAAGGAGCAGTCTGAACGCAAGGAATACCTGGATTCACAGCTCGCGGATCTGAATGACGCTCTGGAAACGCTGGAGGGCGCTATTCGCAGGATCGACCGAGAAACGCGAACGCGATTCCGGGAGACGTTCAATAACGTCAACGACGGCTTCAAGCGACTGTTTCCGAAGTTGTTCGGTGGTGGGCATGCCTATCTTGAATTGACAGGTGATGACTTGTTGTCGGCCGGAGTCACGGTCATGGCGCAGCCACCGGGCAAGCGAAACAGCACGATCCATTTGCTGTCGGGTGGTGAAAAGGCGCTGACTGCGGTGGCGCTGGTGTTTGCGATTTTCGAATTGAATCCGGCGCCATTCTGTATGCTTGACGAGGTTGATGCTCCGCTTGATGATGCGAACGTCAGTCGCTTCTGTGACATTGTTAGTGAGATGTCCGAAAAGGTGCAGTTTGTCTTCATTACACACAACAAAATCACCATGGAGCTTGCCCGACAACTTTCGGGCGTCACGATGCAGGAACCTGGCGTTTCTCGGTTGGTCTCGGTCGACCTTGATGCAGCGGTGAAAATGGCGGCGAGCTAGCCGCTTTATGCGAGTCTGATAAATGGACGGTTTGCGTTGGTTGCTGTTGTTCTTTGGAATGCTGGTAATCGCCGGCGTGTATTTCTATAGCCGCCGGGACAAAACACCTGCCGACAATGACGCAGCGCTGGTCGATCGTCTCGAGCCAACATTACAACACGACGGAGCCGACCCGGATTCTGCTCGCGGTGACCGTGTCGGACGGGTAACGGACATTTCCGACGCAGAGGCAGTAGACGAACCGGCTAAAGATGTGCCGCAGAAGATCGTCACGTTGCGGCTCGTCGCGCGCGAAACGAAGGCCTTCAAAGGCGACGACCTTATTCTCAGCCTGCGTGGCATCGGGTTACGACACGGAAAATTCGGTATCTTTCACCGCTATGATGGCAATGATGAGAATCGAACGGTATTCAGCGCCGCAAGTCTCGTGGAGCCCGGCAGTTTCGATCTTGCGAATATCAAGGACCAGCAAATTCCGGGCATCAGCCTTTTCCTTATCCTTCCCGGTCCCATCGAGAGCGTAGAAGCCTTCGATCTGATGATAGCTGCAGCGCGGGCGTTGTCCCAGTCACTTGATGGCGAGTTATTGGATGAGTCCGGAAGCACGCTGAGCATTCAGCGTGAGCGCTACTTGCGCGAGGAGATTATTCAGTACCAGCATAGCATTTTGGTCGCCTGACCCCGGCGGCTCAATTGTCATGACCGCGTCGGCAGCCACTCGCAAGAAGATTGAGTCTCTGCGCGAGCAGATCAGGTATCACAACTACCGCTATCACACGCTAGATGACATCGAGATTCCGGATGCGGAATACGACCGTCTTATGCGTGAGTTACAGACTCTGGAGAGGGATAACCCGGAGCTCGTAACTGCTGACTCGCCAACGCAACGCGTTGGCGCAGAGCCAAGCGGCGTGCTTCAGACAGTTCGGCATCGCTTGCCGATGCTGTCGTTAGATAATGTATTCGCTGATGACGAGTTACTTGAGTTTCATGCGCGTGTCGCAGAAAAGCTTGAATTCGAGGACGGTGCGCCGACGTTGTCGTACTCGGCTGAGCCGAAGCTGGATGGGGCGGCGGTTAGTCTGCTGTACAAGAACGGTTCCCTCGTGCAAGGGGCGACGCGCGGCGACGGGACAACCGGCGAGGACATCACCCATAACGTACGCACGATCGCCTCGGTGCCCTTACATTTGCTTGGACAGGGTTTTCCGAAGATGCTGGAGGTGCGCGGCGAAGTATTCATGCCGAGGGCCGGTTTCGAGGCGTACAACAAGAAGGCGAGGGAAGCCGGCGAAAAGACCTTTGTTAATCCTAGAAATGCTGCCGCGGGAAGCCTTCGGCAACTGGACCCAAAACTAACGGCGGCACGACCTCTGGACATGTACGTATATGGCGTAGGCCTTGTCGAGGGCGGCAAGCTTCCTGGACGGCACAGCGAAATCATTTCGAAACTTCAGGAATGGGGACTAAAGACGTGTCCTGAGAGTCGTGTCGTGGAGGGCGTCCAAGGCTGTGTCGATTATTACTATGATATTGGCGCCAAACGTGACGCGTTGAGTTACGACATTGACGGCGTCGTCTACAAAGTCGATAGCCTTGCATTGCAAAGGGAACTGGGATTCGTGTCGCGTGCACCGCGTTGGGCAATAGCGCACAAATTTCCGGCGCAGGAAGAGCTCACGACCGTGGAAGACGTAGAGTTTCAAGTCGGGCGCACGGGAGCTGTGACGCCGGTCGCGAGGCTGACACCAGTTTTCGTCGGTGGCGTCACGGTAAGCAACGCAACTTTGCACAATATCGATGAGCTTCATCGAAAAGACGTACGCGTTGGTGACACGGTTATTGTTCGACGAGCGGGAGATGTCATTCCAGAAGTCGTAAGTGTTGTCAAAGACAGGCGACCTGAAAAGACGAAACGCGTTCGCTTGCCGAAATTGTGCCCGGTTTGCGGCTCGCATGTGAAGCGGGAAGAAGGGGAGGCGGTTGCTCGGTGTACGGGCGGGCTTTACTGCAAGGCTCAGCGTGCGGAGTCGCTCAAACACTTCGTGTCTAGAAAGGCGTTGGATATTGAAGGTCTTGGCGCCAAACTCATTGAACAGTTGGTTTCCGAGGACAGGTTGGCTGATCCATCCGATCTGTTTCGGCTTACCAGGGAAGAGTTGAGTAGCCGCGAACGCATGGGTGATAAGTCGGCTGATAACCTCGTTCGCGCAATTGATGCGAGCAAATCGACGACGCTTGCGCGGTTCTTGTTTGCGCTTGGGATTCGCGAAGTCGGTGAAGCCACGGCTGCAAATATTGCAACCTACTTCGGATCACTTCCGGCAATCAAGAATGCGTCTGAGGATGGGTTGACGAAAGTGCCCGACGTCGGTCCCGTTGTTGCAAAACGGGTACGCAGTTTTTTTGAAGAACAACACAACCTGGATGTCATAGACGGACTCGGGGACCTGGGCGTGCATTGGCAAGATTCAGAGCCGATGAAGGTGGCGGAGGACGGTCCACTTTCGGGACAGACGTTTGTCATCACTGGGACGTTGCCGACGATGACCCGCGACGAAGCGAAGACTCTGATTCAACGCGAGGGCGGCAAAGTTACAGGCAGCGTTTCGAGCAAGACGGACTTTTTAGTGGCTGGGGACAAAGCAGGGTCAAAGCTCGCAAAAGCGCAGAAACTCGAGGTATCCGTGCTCGATGAAGAAGGGCTGCGGCGTCTAATAGCTATCTAGATGCCGTGTCCTATACTGAGGGCGTAGTGCACTTAAACCGCCATTTATCCGCAATCGACCAAATTACACCGGTAGCGGGCAGAATTGACGGCATGCAAAGATTGGTCAATTTTTCCCATCCGAGCGCGCAGCATAGAATTTCTACCAGTTGATCAATATATTTCTTTGGCGATGCAAGAGAAAATGAAACAGCGTGTTATAGATGCCTTCCTCTTGGTGATGCGGCCGATCGT
>JABDNG010000025.1 GCA_013001045.1 Woeseiaceae bacterium
GGCTGACCAGGCAAATATTGACGTCGAACACCCGTTTTGCCATCCGCGTGACCCGGTCGAATCGCTCCTCGGGCGCGGAATCCATGATTCGCAGCGAATGGAGACTCAGCAGACGCACGGTTTCGTCGAGTGGTACAGCCGGTTTTTGCATAGCTAATGTCTCACTACGAGTTCGGTAAACAGATCAGACTAACCCCTTGACGACTGTAACAAAAGTGCGGGCATTCCACTGTAATAATTGTTCACAATGATGGTCGGGCGAGCGTCAGACTTCGATCAGGCTGCGCTCGCGGCGCCGGGGTCGTAGCCCAGATTGGGTGCGAGCCACTTCTCGGCTTCGGCAACGCCAATGCCCTTGCGTTCGGCAAACGATTCAAGCTGGTCACGATCGATCTTGCCGACGGCAAAATACCGCGCGTCGGGATGAGCCAAGTAGAAACCGCTGACGGCCGCCGTCGGATACATCGCATAAGACTCTGTCAAGCTGAGTCCGATGCTCGCCTCGACATCCAGCAGCTGCCACAATTTGCCCTTCTCGGTATGGTCCGGACACGCGGGATAGCCTGGCGCAGGTCGGATGCCGCGGTACTTCTCGCGGATCAGATCCGCATTCGTCAGTTGCTCATCGGCCGCATAGGCCCAGAATTCCCGACGCGTGCGCTGATGCATATATTCGGCGAGCGCCTCTGCCAGGCGATCGGCCAGCGCTTTCAGGATAATCGAGCTGTAATCGTCGTGCGCTTTCTCGAAACGCTCAACGTGCTCGTCGATACCAATTCCGGCCGTAACAGCGAAGCCGCCGATATAGTCGGCAAGCCCTCGTCCCGATGGCGCAACGAAGTCTGCGAGGCAGGACTGCGCCTGGCCCTCCGCTTTCGCGCGCTGTTGCCGCAGGTGAACAAACCGATGTGCGACCGACTGCCGTCTTTCGTCGGCATACACCAAGACGTCGTCATGATCTTGCGAATTCGCCGGATAGAAGCCGAGAACCGCGCGCGCCTGAAGCCATTGCTCATCGATGATCTTGTCCAGCATCGTGGTCGCATCTTTGAAAAGCGACGTCGTCGCTTCGCCTACGACCTTGTCGCTTAGTATTTGCGGAAACTTGCCGTGAAATTCCCAGGCGTTGAAGAATGGCATCCAGTCAATGAATTCACGCAAGACAGCGAGATCTACATCGTTGAAGACGCGTTTGCCCTCGAAGGTCGGTTGCGGCGGCGTATACGCATCCCAGTCACACGCGTGTTTGCGTTCACGTGCCTGGTTCAGCGAAAGCTGCGGTGCCAGTCGCTTCTTGTTCGCGTGCTGGTCGCGCCGACGCGCATTATCGAGTCGGGTCTTCTCGACCAGCGCGTTGCACGTTTCCGGTTCGATCAATGCCTGCGCCACGCCAACCGACCGCGAAGCGTCCTTAACATAGATAACCGGCCCTTCGTAACGCGGTTCTATTTTTACTGCCGTATGCGCCGGCGACGTCGTCGCTCCACCGATCAGCAACGGCAAGGTGTAGTTCAGCCGCTGCATCTCACTGGCTACATGCACCATTTCGTCGAGCGAGGGCGTGATAAGGCCGGACAGGCCGATGATATTCGCGTTCTCACGCCTGGCCGCTTCCAGAATCTTGTCGCAGGAAACCATCACGCCCAGATCGACCACTTCGAAGTTGTTGCATTGCAATACCACACCGACGATGTTCTTGCCGATGTCATGCACATCGCCTTTGACGGTAGCGAGAATGATCTTGCCGTTCGAGCTCATCTCGCCACCCTTCTCTTCCTCTATAAACGGGATCAGGTGACCGACTGCCTTTTTCATGACGCGCGCAGACTTGACGACCTGCGGCAAAAACATCTTGCCTGCGCCGAACAGATCGCCGACGACATTCATGCCGGCCATCAGCGGCCCTTCGATGACATCCAGCGGCCGGTCCGTCGCACAGCGTGCCTCTTCCGTGTCTTCGATGACAAATTCGTCGATGCCGTTGACCAGCGCGTACTCGAGGCGCTTGTCTACAGACCCTTCGCGCCACGTCAGGTCCTGTCCTTTTGCAACGTTGCCACTGGCCTGACCTTTATAATTTTCGGCCACGGCAAGCAGGTTCTCGGTGCTTTCAGGATCACGGTTGAGAATAACGTCCTCGACCGCAACGCGAAGGTCCTCCGGCAGATCGTCATAAATCGCAAGCTGGCCAGCATTGACGATGCCCATGTCCATCCCGGCGCGAATCGCGTGATACAGGAAAACGGAGTGAATCGCCTCGCGCACGATGTTGTTGCCGCGGAACGAAAACGAGACGTTGCTAACGCCGCCGCTGACGAGCGCATGCGGCAGCGTCGCCTTGATCTGGCGCGTTGCCTCGATGAAATCGAGCCCGTAACTCGCATGTTCTTCGATGCCGGTCGCGACCGCGAAGATATTCGGGTCGAAAATGATGTCGGCCGGATCGAAGCCAACCTGTTCCGTCAGCACTTTGTAGGAGCGCTGGCAAATTCCGACCTTGCGCTCGATCGAATCGGCCTGCCCCTGCTCATCGAACGCCATGATAATGACGGCTGCGCCGTAGTCGCGACATAGCTGTGCCTGCCGCACGAAGCTGTCTTCACCCTCTTTCAGGCTGATGGAATTTACGACGGCTTTGCCTTGTACGCATTTGAGGCCTGCCTCGATAACCGACCATTTTGACGAGTCGATCATGATCGGCAGTCTTGCAACATCCGGCTCCGACGCAATGAGGTTCAGAAACGTGACCATCGCTTTTTCGGAGTCGAGCATGCCCTCGTCCATATTCACGTCGATGATCTGTGCGCCGTTGTCGACCTGCTGTCGTGCCACCGACACCGCAGCCGTGTAATCGTCGGCCTCGATCAGGCGCCGAAACACGGCCGAGCCGGTGACGTTGCAGCGTTCGCCCACGTTCGCAAACAGGTCATCCGGCCCGATATTGAAAGGCTCGAGTCCAGACAGCCGGCACTTCACGGGTAACGACGGCACACGACGTGGCGC
>JABDNG010000048.1 GCA_013001045.1 Woeseiaceae bacterium
CGATCTTGAACAACTCGACGAGGAACTGTGGCGACGTGCGCGTCATGAACAACTGCGGGCCACGCGGCTCGGAACGAACCTCGGTCAACAGCGCCTTGATGCGATCCTGCGGTCGAACGGGCTCGCGCGGGACCATCTGTTCTCGCGCAACGAAACCTTCAGCATTGCCGCCGAGATCAATATAAACACCGTTGCGATCGACGCGCTTGACGAGACCGGACAGCATTTCGCCCTCGCGTTCCTTGTATTCTTCGACGACCTGCTCACGCTCAGCCTCGCGCACCTTTTGCACGATTACCTGTTTTGCCGTCTGCGCCGCGATGCGTCCGAATTCCACGGACTCCATCGGCACCTCGACGTAACCGCCGGGTTCCGCGCTCTCGTCAACATCGACGGCATCGATCATGCGCAACTCGCGCGCCGGCTCTTCAAGCTCGGTGGACTCGTCCTCGAACACCAGCCAACGCCGAAACGTGTCGTATTCGCCCGTCTCGCGGTCGATCGCGACGCGAACCTCGATGTCCTCGCCATGCTTTCGGCGGGTAGCCGACGCCAGCGCGGCCTCGATTGCCTCAAATATGATGTCTTTCTCAACGCCTTTTTCATTCGAAACTGCGTCGACAAC
The DNA here is from genome assembly GCA_013001045.1 of Woeseiaceae bacterium. Taxonomy (GTDB): domain Bacteria; phylum Pseudomonadota; class Gammaproteobacteria; order Steroidobacterales; family Woeseiaceae; genus UBA1847. The sequence goes on from JABDNG010000048.1 coordinate 626, forward strand.
CATCAAGATTTCTTTGCTCATTACCTGAAACTCCAAAAAACCCGGTCGGATTACGCGCCGTCGGGCACCAGTCGGGCGGTATCAATGGTCGTCAGCGCCAGGCTATGCGACTCACCATCCACCTCAACCACAATGTTTTCCTCGTCCACGGACAATAATCGGCCGCGAAATCGCCTGCGCCCCGCTATCGGGAAACGCGTCTTCACCTTCACGGTGTGACCAATAAACCGTTGAAAGTGTTCAACTTTCGTTAACTTCCTGTCCAATCCGGGCGACGACACTTCAAGCTCGTAATTACCCGGCACCGGATCCTCGACATCCAGCAGCGCACTTACGGCGCGACTGACCTTTTCGCAATCGTCGAGGCCGATTCCTTCAGGCTTGTCGATAAAGACCCGCACCAGGCCGCTTTTGCCGCTCAGTCGCACCTCGAGGTCCGCCAGTTCGTAACCCAAACGCTCGACGGTGGGTTCGAGCAATATCGCCAACTCCTCTCCCGTCATCGCGTTACTGCCTTGTCAATATCGCCTAACCATTTGTTTCATAAACAAAAAATGGGCCAATGGCCCATTCATTCCCAGCGCAATGTCGTTGTCGTCAGACAACAAAAAACCCCTGAGTGGGGCCTGTAACTACCAAGACCTTGGTAGCGAAGGCCACCCAAGCCGCCGTCAGGCGTGCTTGAAACCGGCCCCCCAATGGTGCGCTGGCGCGGGATTATACGGCAATCACGGCCGCGCGCGCAATGCCGGAAATGCGCTGATTATCGGTCCTGAAAAAGCGCTGTTCTTGGCCCTTCAGAATGGCAAAATGCGCTTCCTAGCTACATTCACGCTGAGCCGCGAGACAAGATCATGCTGACGCTTAAGGACCAATCCCTTCTAAAGACCAGGAATTTCATCGACGGTGAGTGGGTCGCTGGCGGTGCGGGCACCATCGACGTGACCAATCCGGCGAACGGGGATCTGGTGACGAAGACCGCCAACGGCGACGCCGCCGATGCCGCACGCGCCGTCGAGGCGGCCGCGGAAGCCTTCAAGACCTGGAGCCGAACGCCAGCCAAGCAAAGAGCCGTCCTGCTGCGAAAATGGTTCAACCTGTTAATGGAAAATGCCGAAGATCTCGGGGCTATCATGACGGCTGAACAAGGCAAGCCGCTGTTTGAATCCATTGGCGAAATCGGCTATGGCGCATCGTTTATCGAGTACTACGCCGAGGAGTGCAAACGCTACAAGGGCGACACCATACCGACCATTTCCAACGATCGGCGCCTGCAGACGTACAAGCAGCCCGTCGGCGTCGTTGGCTGCATAACGCCGTGGAACTTTCCGAACGCAATGATCGGCCGTAAAGCGGGTCCCGCCCTCGCCGCCGGATGCACCATCGTCATCAAGCCCGCGACGGAGACGCCGCTTTCTGCCCTGGCTATGTGTGACCTCGCCGACCGGGCCGGTATTCCCAAAGGTGTGATCAACGTTGTGGCCGGATCCAACTCGCGGGAAATCGGCAAAGTGCTGACTCAGCACGAGAAGATCAGCAAGTTTACGTTTACCGGTTCAACGCCGGTCGGCAAGAAACTCATGGAACAATGCTCAACGGGCGTCAAGAAAGTTTCACTGGAACTCGGTGGCAACGCACCGTTTATTGTCTTTGATGATGCCGACATCGATGCCGCCGTCGCTGACTGCATGGGCACCAAGTTCCGCAACTGCGGACAAACCTGTGTTTGCACCAACCGTATCTACGTGCAGGAGGGCATCGCCGGGGAATTCACCGCGAAATTAAAAGATGCGATCGAAGCACTGCGCGTAGGCGACGGCTTCGATGCGAATACGACGACGGGCCCGCTCGTCAACGAGACGGCTGTAAACGACATGCGCGCTTTCGTTGAGGATGCAGCCTCGAAAGGCGCCAAGGTCCTGACGGGGGGCGGCACGCATGAGCTGGGGCACTGCTTCTTCGAGCCGACGCTCGTGACCGACATCACCGGCGACATGCGCGTCGCAAACGAGGAGATATTCGGGCCGATCGCGGCCGTTCAAACTTTCAAGACCGAAGATGAGGTCATCGAGCGCGCCAACGATACGGAGTACGGCCTCGCTGCCTACTACTTCACGCGTGACGTCGGCCGAGTCATACGCGTTGCCGAACGCCTCGAGTACGGTATCGTTTGCTCGAACTCTGGCGTGTTCTCGACCGAAGTCGCACCGTTCGGCGGATGGAAACAATCCGGCATCGGGTCGGAGGGCGGTAAGGAAGGAATTGCCGAGTACTTCGAGACCAAGTTCCATTCCATGGGCGGTATCGAGTAATTAAAAACGGCGCCGCGACCAGTGTATGACTACGTCATCATCGGCGGCGGCATTGTCGGCACGTCGACGGCCTGGCAGTTAAAACAAAAGAATCCCGACAGCTCGATCCTGTTGCTGGATAAAGAAGTGCGATTGGCGGCCCATCAGACAAGCCATAACAGCGGCGTCATCCACGCCGGCATTTATTACGCTCCGGGCAGTCTCAAAGCGAAATTCTGCAGGTCCGGCCTGGCTGCAACCATCCAGTTTTGTAAGGACAATGACATCCCTTACGCGCAATGCGGCAAGTTGTTGGTTGCCACCGATGAACTCGAACACGAACGCATGATGGCGTTGTTCGCGCGTTCAAAGGAAAACGGACTTGACGTCGAACTCATCGATGCCGAGGAATTGCGTCGACGCGAACCCAATGTCGTGGGTACCGGCGCGATCTTCGTAAAAGCGACCGGCATCGTCGATTACCAGGAAATATGCAGGCGAATGGCCGAGCGATTCCAAGAATTGGGCGGCAAGGTACGTTTGGCTACTCGCGTAACAGAACTCCGCGAAAATTCGGACTCCATAGTTATTACTACCGCTAACGGCGAATCAGTTGATTGCCGATACTTGATTGCCTGCGCCGGCCTCATGGCGGATCGCTTAACCCGCATGCTGGACATCGACAGCGATTTTCAAGTCATCCCGTATCGCGGCGAGTATTACCGCTTACCCGCGAGCAAAAGCGACATCGTGAAACACCTGATCTATCCAATTCCCGACCCGGACCTGCCCTTTCTCGGTGTGCACCTGACGCGCATGATCGACGGCTCTGTGACCGTCGGACCGAACGCCGTGCAAGGCTGGAAGCGCGAGGGCTACGGGCGCATCAATATCAGTCCGCGTGACATCGGCGAAATGCTGCGGTTTCCAGGATTCTGGAAAGTATTGGCGAAGAATTTCAGGACCGGGGTGGCGGAGACCAAGAATTCATTGTGGAAACCGGGCTACCTGAAGCGCGTGCAGAAATACTGCCCGTCGATCCTGTTGCAGGATCTCGGACCCTGCCCGGCCGGAATACGCGCGCAGGCGGTGCTCGGCGACGGTACGCTGGTGCACGATTTCCTGTTTGCAGAAAGTCCGCGTAGCTTGCACGTGTGCAACGCCCCGTCGCCAGCCGCCACCTCGGCTATCCCGATCGGCAATTACATTTGCGACAAAGTCGCAGCAGCCCGAAATCCCGGATCAACCGCCCGCGGTTAAGTAGGGAATGCTCCCGGCAGCATCGGTATCGTCAATCGAAATAAAGAAGCTGTCAGTTCCATCCTGCCGCGCCTTGGCGTAAGGCGCGTATTCCGGGTCATCGACGAATGCCTGCAGCGATTCGCCGGTCGGAAACTCAATTACAGCGACGAGATTCGACGTTGACTCTGCACCTTCGAGCGTCTTGATATTGCCGCTGCGAGACAAGTATTTCCCACCGTGGCGATGCACAATATCGTGCACCTTTGCAGCATATTCGGGAATCCAACTGTCGTCGTTCACCTTCACCTGTGCGATTAGAAAGTGCGCCATACTTTACTCCTCGTCGTTGCCAGTCATTGCAGGGGGTCTAGAGAAGTGAAATCGCCTATTCGTCTTTGTTGCGCGAACCGATGGGCACCATCAGATGGGCGTAAGGTGTTCCTTTCCACATGACGTAGGGACCGCCGCTTCCAGGGTCGGTCGGAAACGTATCCAGTAATCCGGCGGGTGCAAGTATCATCAGGTGTGCGCCCTCTTCAATCCACTCGTTGTCGTCGGTCGGACCTTCGGCGTACGGGTCGATATTGCTCGCGCCCTCATCGCCGGAGAGCATGTACGAGATTCCAAGTGACTCGGCCTCATAGTCCTTCTTGTTCTGCCAGGCATCGGCCCACTTCATCCATTCGCTGTCCATGCACATCGGCGCATTACCGGAGAGCATTGGTGGCGTTGGCAGGCACGTATAACCATTGGAGCCTTCCTGCAACACATTGCCTTCCCAGTCAACTACAGTGGCACCTTCAGCCATGCCCGGCCACGCCGCGCTCAGCGCATCTGCCACAAGATCGGGTTCATCATCAGCGACACCGGCTGTAGAGGACACGAAAAAAGCCAGGATCAATACAGTTTTGTAATTATTAGTTGTCATCTTGAATTCCCGTGATGGTCGTACCAACCAGCATAGTACAGGATCAACGTTGCGCAAGTTGCGCAGACCCCTGCCATCGGTCGCTTAACGGTGTTATTGCTGTCCGCTACGGGTCCCTTAGGCACATGGTCTTATATGCCCACATCGACAACGAACGGTATTCTTGCCTCGCGGTGTCTAATCGAACAATCAAGCGTTAAGCGTCCGATTGGGCGCATCGCCGCCTTGGACAAGGAGACAGGACATGTCCAAACCATCAAATCCAATTGCTCTGGTCATCGTCGTATTGTCCGCCGCACTGGCTTCCACCGCGAAAGCCGGCCATTTGTTTTCGGCCAACAGTAGAGATCATTCCCAGGTGGGACTAATCGACGGGTTCCGTCAGCCATTTGCGCGGGTCATCGTTCCAGGTCAGCAAACGAATGCGCCATTGTTTTTCCTGACGAATCGCAATGAGCACGTAGTTACCCTCCGGTATCGTGGTCCGTGTGCCTCCATATTGCCAGACCAGGCGCGCCCGGCCACGAACAACGCCCACATCGCCTGAAACAAAGACCTCGGTCGATTTCCTCTGCCATTCCGGGACAACCGTCGGTGCGTAGTTCGGATTAAACCAAGAGTTTCGAATCGCTTCCTGGCCCTTGATGGGAACATCGCCATGATGCGGCACGAGTGTCGCATCGTCGGTGAAAAGTGCCATCACCCCGTCAGCGTCCCCCTCAATCCACTCTTCCGCGTAGGCTTGATCCAGAGCTCGCAACGCGTCCACGTCGTGTTGCTCATTTGCCAGCGCAGTCTGGCAAATGCTCATTGCCGTAAATACGGTAAACGCTACGCTCTTATTCATTCGAAACCCTCAATTCGGCATTGTTCCGCCATGCTAAGACTGCAGTAACCTCGGCTCAAGTTAATTCACCATGCTTGATTCAATTGACCGCTTTCGCTCATCGGTGCGCTTTCGCCAACAATTTTCTGAACGGCAGCTTTCGGACCTCACCCGCACGTTGAAGCCACTGCCACGTCGCCATTTTGACCGGCACTTTACGGCCAGATGCAGACATTCATGTTTCTCCTTATTACACTAGATCCCCATGGACACTATGATCACCCTATTCACCGATCCTGCCGCGTGGCTTGCGCTCATAACGCTCACGACAATGGAGGTTGTCCTGGGGATAGACAATCTCCTGTTCATTTCTGTTGTCTCCAACAAGCTCCCAGAGGAAAGCCGATCATCGGCCCGACGCATTGGCATCGCCGGGGCACTGATCCTTCGCCTGATTTTCCTCGCTGCAATCGTGTGGATCGTAAAGCTCACCACGCCGATCTTCGAGGTCTTCGGCCAGGGCTTTTCCTGGCGCGACCTTATTTTGATCGCCGGAGGATTGTTCCTGGTCTGGAAAGCGACATCTGAGATTCATCACGCAGTGGATCCTGACCCAGGCCCGGACAGGTTGAATCCTAAGCTCGCTTCTATGAGTGTTGCGGCGGTCATAATGCAAATACTCGTATTGGACCTGGTCTTTTCGATCGACAGCATAATTACAGCTGTTGGTATGACTCCACATGTTCCCATCATGGTGATCGCCATTTTAATCACGGTAACGGTAATGTTGATTGCGGCGGATCCACTCGCGAACTTCATCCACACCAATCCTACGATCGTGATGTTGGCGTTAGCATTCCTGCTCTTGATCGGAACAGTGCTTATTGCCGACGGGTTCGGCCTCCACATCCCGCGAGGCTACATATATGCGGCAATGGCATTTTCCGCTCTTGTGGAAGGCCTCAACATGGCTGCCCGACGGGCGCGGCAGCGTAAGAACGCCTGAACGGCTGGTCAGGGTGATTCGCAGCCGCCAATTAGAACGATCAGCCTCCCAGATTCGTAAACACACCAACGGCGAGTTCTGCCCAGATATACAAGAAAAGTGCAACACACATACCGCCAATGAACGGTCGATGCCTTGGCGACACCGTCCGCGCTGCCAATACGAACAAGCTAGCCATGCCAAAAAGAAGAGACCCCATAATGAAGAAATCTGTCTCGTCCCAATTAACTTCGCTTGTGAATTGCATTGCGATCAAAGGGATTAGCAAGATCGCACCCGTAGCGAGCGCGATCCAAACGAATACGCTGTTCTGAAACATCAAACCAGTGGGTTCTTCCTTCATCTATCGCCCCTCACGTCATGAAACGTAGTTCGTCCCGCCGACATACTGAACGGCGCCATTGGCGCCATTTGTCGCGCTTTTCAGCCGTGCCACAAATCGGCAAACGTCATTTTGTCTGGTGTACCAGATGCAAGCCTTCAAGCGCTGCCCGCGTATCAATGATAAGCGTGTGATTACCTCGCGAATCGCCGTAAGTAAGCTCAAGCTGCAGAGGGGATGGGGACAGCGGGAAAAAGACATCAAGGTTTTTTTCCTCGTCCTTCTGCAGGTCGACGGGGAATATCGTCTGCCGAATTTCAATCTGATTGTTAACCTTACTGTTATTTACGCCGCGAAAAACACCGCCAACCGCGAGCACAGGTGCTAGCACCAGCCCACCAACGGCGGCCCCGGCTAGTGCGCTGCTGCTGAATACAGCCGCGGCTCCAACAGACATAGCCGCGGCGCCAGTAACGGCTCCAGCAACCATCATTGTGCCAGCACTGGCACCTGCTTTAACTATCAATCCTTCACCCTTGTAACGACGCTTTGTCTGCCTGCTACCTTTGACCAACGTCTTTCGATTTGCGCCAGAATCGACCCGCGTACTGAGCGAGTCCACGACAACAACGTCCATAACTCGCAACGAATCTCCGCTGACGTTCCGAACTCTAATCAGATACTCATCCCAGTCCACATTTTTGGCCCATGTACCCGGACCGTCTCGAACGATTACCCAGTCCAGAGTCACGGAGAGTGATTCATCGGCCGAGTTCGCAAGTGATTGTGTGACGACAAGTGGTTCAGGTTCTTTGAGGATCTTGGATCCACCACAGCCAGCCACGGCAATCAAGAGAAGGAGAGCACCCGATAGCAATAGCAGATTCTTCATGGCATCTCTCCAAACCTGACTGGCCTTCATCAGAATTGTCTTGATCGGAAGTAACGATACTTTAACAAAAAGAGCATTGATAGAATCAAGAGCATGAAAGCCGGTATCCAAAGCGAAACGACCAAGCGCCATGGCGTGTCATAGGCGAGTGCCCCGTAAACATGATGACTGCTTGAAAAAGGCGTCACTCCATGTATCGCTCAGTGATGATGTGCGTCCGGGGTTTCTGACGAGAATCCAGGGAAGCGCGATTGCGCATACGCCGCATGGCATGTCGCGCAAGTTTCCAGCAACCGATAAAAGTGAAAAGCGACAGTTTCCGCGTTTTCAGAAGCCGCCGCCAATCCGAGCTTGCCCGCCCTGGCATGGAATTCCATGTCCAGCCGCTTGAAGCGATCGGGCAATTTCTCCTGCAGTTCCTGCTTCTGTGTATCCGAAAGGCTCCGTTCCAAAATATAGCTGGCGCGAATCTGCTCGCTTATGTGCAGTACGGATTTCCAATCCCCTGAAACGAAGGACATCACAATGGCTTGACTAGCGCCCGCTATTTCACGCATTTCTGTTCGCAGTAGCGTCCGGAGACCGTCAGACAGGTGCAGATCATCGAGCGAAGCTGCGGCCTCTTCTGCATAAACAGGCCAGCAGCACATACCCAGACCTGTCAGCGCAATTATTGTTTGCCTAAGCTTGAACATGATTCCGAGTCTCCAAATCACCAGTGTATTGAAGAATGCCCGACCATCTCACCGGCGACGAGGCATGCCAGAATTTTTAGAATCCACTCCTACGCAGTACTATGCCAACAAAGGCAATACTTCGAGCAGAGCAACATGGGAAAAGAATATCAGGAAATTGATGAACGTATTCAGCGGTGGATTGACCGGCAGCGCTTGTTCTTCGTCTCAACGGCACCGCTTTCCGATGACGGCCACATAAACTGTTCGCCGAAGGGACTGGATGGTCTGCGCGTACTGGGTCCACGCCAAATCGCTTACGCAGATATTGGCGGCAGCGGCATCGAGACGGTCGCCCACTTGAAGGAGAACGGACGCATAGTCATTATGCTATGCGCGTTTGACGGACCACCGAAAATCTTTCGATTCTACGGCCACGGCCGGCCGGTCGAGCCGCATGACGCCGAATTTGAAACGCTGACGTCTAAATTCTCGAACATGCCGGCCATTCGAAACTTCATCGTCGTTGATATCGAGTCTATTCGTGATTCATGTGGATACGGGGTCCCGGTCTATGAGTTCAAGTCCGAGCGTGAATCACTGAAAAACTGGTGCGACAACAAGACGTCGGACGAATTGCTCGACTACCGAGTCGAGCGCAATGCAGTTAGCCTCGACGGCCTGCCGGGCCTGGACGTTCAGGCCCTTCGAGATTCGTCATGAACATCCGCAATTTCTCGTAGTACAGCCGTTGCATAGGCGCCGCGCGTAAGCGCAAATTCGAGAATGAGCGAATCCGTATCCCTCGAGCATTCGAGGTCAGCAACGCGGAGTCGAAAACTGCGGGTACCCGGCTTTACGCGAGCGTCGCGCAATGCTTGTAACCAACTCGCTTGCTCTTCCGAGACATCTTCAAGAGAGCTGCCATCGCCACACAAAGGTCCGGCTGGATGAACATCCAGTTCGTCACAGCGTCGCAGCAGATCTTCATCCACCTCATTCACCCTGAACACACTGCCTGATCCGTCGAGGTTCGCGACATCTCCGCTTACGAGTCGATTCCAGGACTGGTCGCGAACGCGTGCATCGAGAATCTGATTGAACAAATACGAACGCGCTGCCGAGATCGCGATACTGCGTTTATGACGGGGCAGCCGCCTACCCTGCGACCAGGCGCCGGCCAAGGCGACGTTTGACCCTCCTCGGCCGAAGCGTTGCTCGCCAAAGTAATTCGGCACGCCCTGGGCCCTGATCGTCGCGAGGCGTTCATCCAGCGCGTCTTTCCTGGGTAATTCGCCGCGCAATACGAGGTGGAAGCGATTGGCTTTGTGGGCACCGCGGCGAAGTTTACGATTGTGACGTTGCTGATCGAGTACGCGGACCCCATCGACCTCGAGCTGCTGCCACTCGGGCGAATTCCAACGCGGTACGCTGAACCATTGCCGCGTCACGGCATGACGATCTTTAAGTCCTGCGTAACCGATGTCGCGTGCCGGTACCTGTGCGAATTGCGCCAGCTGCCGCGACAGCCACTCCGTATTCGCAGCGGTTTTTTCGATGAACAGGTAGTCGTGCTCACCGTCACCGGTGAAGTCGAAGCCCAGCTCTTCGGTCACGTCGAAGTCTGACGCTTGCACGCGTATTGCGGCTGAAAACAACGAGGGCCCGTGTGCACGGGCCCAGTCCGGTAAGGCCACGGCTAGTGAGACGTGTCGGCGACCGGCACGACCTGGTAGAAAGTTTCCTGTTCACCGATCATGCCAAGATCGGTGCGGGCGCGTTCCTCGGCCGCATCCCTGCCTTGTTTCAGGTTGACCACCTCGGCATCCAGAGCGGCGTTTCGTCCGCGCAG
>JABDNG010000050.1 GCA_013001045.1 Woeseiaceae bacterium
TCGTCGCGACCCTCCAGCTGCCGTAGAACCTTCAGAACCAAAAGAAGCTTCGCCGATTCGCGCTCGGCCAGGTAGACACCGGAATGCTCGGTCGCGCCCAGCTTCCTGATAAAGCGGTAGCCTTTGATCAGTGGATGGATGCCGGTTCGCATATCGCCCACGAACAAGGATTGAGTCGATGCGACCTGGCGCCTGGACGACAGCACGTCGCTGAGTCGAACGACGAGTTTCTTGTGGTTGATATTGTTACGCATGAAGCGTGCGTCGGGTGCGAGCTTTGTCGCCACGGCTTCGTCCTCTTCCGAGCCAAAATACACGACCGGAGGAAACCCCGACTTACCGACGAAGCGCTTTAATACTTCTATGCCATCGCGATCCTCGCCGTGACGATCCCCAAGGAGTATGAGGTCATTGCCTGCGCCCGAAAACTCATCGGGCAGGTGGCCGGCCGACGTCGGGTCATAGGCCGAGATTATCGCGTCAGGCCAGTGCGACGTAATGTGATGCATGAGCAGGCTGCGGAATTCCGCCTGTTCATCGATGATCATGACTTTGATACTCATTCGCGATTCACAACGAGGATAATGCGTGTCCCCGGGGCGCTCCTCCTGGCAGTCACTTACAATGCGACGACGTTGGACGCGCGATTCTTCTTTGTCTTACGTGATTTCTTCGCGGCGTCATTGCGACGCATTTCGAGTTCGTTCAGATATTCTTCTGTCACGTCCCCGGTGACATATTCTCCCGAGAAGCAGGAGGTATCGAATTCGCGGATCGATGAGTTTCCGTGCCGAACCGAGCGAATCAAGCCATGCAGATCCTGGTAGATAAGGCGATCCGCACCGATGATCTCCTCTATCTCCTCGACACTTCTGCCGTTGGCGATGAGTTCCGACGCGGCCGGCATGTCGATACCGTACACGTTCGGGTAGCGTACCGGCGGTGCCGCCGACGCAAAGTAGACCTTGTTGGCCCCCGCCTCACGTGCAAGCTTGATGATTTGCTGCGACGTCGTGCCGCGTACGATCGAGTCATCGACCAGCAGCACGTTCTTGTTACGAAACTCGAGATCGATTGCGTTGAGCTTGCGGCGCACCGACTGCGCGCGTTCGGCCTGGCCCGGCATGATAAACGTGCGCCCGATGTAACGGTTCTTGATAAAGCCCTCGCGATACTTGACGCCCAGGTGGTAAGCAACCTGCAGCGCAGCCGTGCGGCTCGTATCCGGAATCGGAATGACAACGTCTATGTCGTGGTCCGGGAATTCACGCACAATTTTGCCCGCGAGCTGCTCGCCCATACGCAAGCGCGCCTTGTACACGCTCAGGTTGTCGAGTATCGAATCAGGCCTTGCGAAGTACACATATTCGAATATGCACGGCGTATGCATTGTTGGGCCATCAAACTCACGGCAATGCAGGGCGCCCGAGTTCTCGATGAAAACGCATTCACCCGGATTGACATCGCGTAAACGACTGAATTGCAAAACATCCAGCGCCACGCTCTCCGATGCAACGATATAATCCTTGCGGCCGTTGGAGTCACGCTCGCCAATCACGAGCGGACGTATGCCATTCGGATCGCGAAAAGCGACAATGCCGAAACCAACGATCATGGCGACCACCGCATAGCCGCCCTTGCAGCGTTTATGCACGGCATCGACCGCGTCAAAAATAGTTGCAGGTGTCGGATGATCGTCCACGCGCCGTTGTAATTCATGCGCGAGAACGTTGAGCAACACCTCGGAGTCCGAGTTCGTGCTCAGATGACGGCGATCTTCGCGAATCAGGAGTTCCGCGAGCTCGTCGTGATTTGTGAGATTGCCGTTGTGCGCGAGGCAGATACCGTACGGTGAGTTCACGTAGAATGGCTGCGCCTCGGCAGACCTGGAACCACCCGCCGTCGGGTAGCGAACGTGTCCGACGCCAACATTTCCCCTCAGGTTCACCATATGGCGGTGGCGAAAAACGTCCCGTACGAGACCGTTGCTCTTGCGCGCCTTGAGACCGTAATCCGCGCTCCAGGTCACAATGCCCGCGGCGTCCTGACCCCGATGCTGCAAAACCGTCAAAGCGTTGTACAGGGCCTGGTTTACGGGTTTTGCACTTACTATTCCGACAACGCCACACATAGCTTGCTCTCTCCGCGACCGTCAGGTCAGCTCGGGCTTCAATGGTTCTTCCGGAACGTCGACGGGCAGCGACTCCGCGTCCGTGTCCGGCACCAGCAATTCAAATCCCTGCGGGGCCATAACCTTGATCCAGTCGGCTACCACCTCGAAGTGAGGTATCAGGCGGGAATGTAACCACCAGTCATCATTATCAAAACCGGCGAATTGCCCGCCCAACGCGAATAACGCAATCAGCAGGACGCCGCGTGCAGCGCCAAACATCGAGCCCATCAACCGGTCTATACCGCTCAGGACAGACAGCCGGATGAGTTTCGAAATTCCCCACCCCAACAGGCCACCGAGCGTGAGAATCACAAGGAAAACCAGTAGTCGACCCAACCACGTTTGCAGCTCTTCAGAACTGACCCAGTTTTCAGAGACGTTGCCCACGGCAGGACCGAAATACAATGCCGCCCAGATCGCAACGAGGAGCGCTGCGATAGAAATAGATTCCTTGACAAAGCCACGCATGAATCCAACGAGAATGGAGACGACTATGGCAACCGCGATAATAATGTCGATGATCGGCATCGTAGATGTCGTTTCAGTTCGGCGCGTACGGGGATAGTGTGGAGCCGGATTCTATCACGGGTGTGGGACTACCTGACCCTTATGGTTCACCTTCAGCAGGCGACTGGCCATCGCCTCGGCGCTCTCCCTGTCCTTTTGCGGGCCGATACGCACCCGGTGCAACGGTCCCGCGTCCGTCTCGAGCTGGCTCAGGAAAGCCGCATAGCCCTGCTTGCGCAGATCGGCGGCGAGTTTCTCGGCATTGTCCTTGTTCGAAAAGCTGCCGAGCTGCACCGCCCACATGCCGGTGGTCGATGCGGCTGGCGGCGACGTCCGAACGGCGGGCCTGGGCTCCGGCGCGACGACTCGCGGCGCGGGCTCCGATGTCTTCTCAGCGACCACCGGCGCTTGTTCCGGTTCTTTGGCTTTTGGCTGCTCGGTTTTCGGCGCCGGCTCGATCGGGGCGTCCACTGCAGTAGCGGCAACCGGTACTGGCTCCGTACGATTCCTCTCGAGTACCACTGTCTGAGTTTTTTGTGCGTCCTGCCCGGGCAACAACACGCGCTCAGACACCATCTCCGTAGAGTCCGGCGGGCCGTCCAGAAAAATCGGTACGATAAGCACCACGAACAACACGAGAATGGCGGCGCCGATGATGCGTTCTTTCAAGGCTCGTTCCATCATGATTGGGGTCGCGAGTATAGCTCAAGGTTAAGGAGTGCGGGACCCACCAGGTAGAACGATCCCGTCACCAGTATTCTGTCATTTTCTGACGCACTGCGCCGCGCAAATTGCATCGCGTCGTCGAGCGACTCGGAGATCCTGCAAGGTCGATTACCAGCATTGGCAATACGCCGAGCGAGCTCGCCTGCCGCAAGCGCACGCGGACTGTCTGCCGTCACGGCGACCCAGTGATCAACCTGGCTGTTCAACTCGGCCACCACGCCTTCGACGTCTTTGTCATCGAGCAGTCCGATGATTGCCCAGGTTTTTCCCGACTCGCAAAATGCGGCCAGCGATGCGGAGAGAACTTGCGCCGCCGCCGGGTTGTGAGCGACATCCAGCAGCCATTCCGAACTACCTCCCGTGACGGTCTGCAGGCGCCCGGTGAGCGCAACAGTTGGCAATACGCGATTAAGCAATGGGCGATCCACTGCGTCGATCAGGCCCGCAGCCTCGATTAGCGCAAGCACGGCCGCCGCATTACCCACCTGGAACGCGCCACGCAATCCGGGACGCTTCAGCGCATTCCTTTTCGCCACACGCCCGGCCCAGTTCCAGTCGCCGTCGTCACGATACTCGTACTTGAAGTCACGCCCGACCGTCAGCAGTTTGGCGCCAATCGTGGCGGCGTGTTGCAGCACCGATTGCGGCACCTCGGGCGTGCCGTAAACAGTTGGAACGCCTTGTCTCATGACCCCGGCTTTTTCATACGCGATCGTCTCGATGTCTTGCCCCAGCCAGTCGCAGTGATCCAGCGCGACATTCGTAATCAAGGATGCGCTCGGATCGATGGCGTTACTCGCGTCGAGCCGCCCGCCCATTCCGACCTCGAGGATCCAGACATCCAGGTCCTGCGTCGAAAAGACCACCAGGGCGGCCAGCGTGCCGTATTCGAAATACGTTAATGGCACGTCGCGCCGCACGGCTTCGACTCGCTCAAGTGCTGCGATGATTTCCTTGTCCTGCACCGGCACCCCGCCAACAGCGATGCGCTCGTTATATCGGATGAGGTGCGGCGAGGTGTAGGCACCGACGCGATAACCCGCAGCGGTCAGGAGTGCATCGGTCATGGCGACGCTCGACCCTTTGCCATTAGTCCCGGCAATGAGCAATACGTGTTCCGGACGCTCGAGCCCAAGGCGTGCGAGAACTGTCTGAACGCGGTCGAGACCAAGATCGATTTCTTTCGGTGACAGAGTCTCGAGCCAACTCAGCCAGTCGGACAGTGGCGAACCGGCGGGCAACATCGAGTTATTTCATCGAGCAGGAACGGGGCTGGGTCGACCTTCGAACTTGGCAAGCAGATCGCCGATTTCCTGGCGCATCTTGCGACGATCGACGATCCTGTCGATGGCGCCATGATCGAGCAAAAACTCGCTGCGCTGAAATCCCTCGGGCAACAGCTGGCCCACAGTCTGCTCGATGACGCGCGGCCCGGCAAAACCGATCAATGCATTCGGTTCGGCGATATTCACGTCGCCCAGCATCGCCAGGCTCGCAGAAACGCCGCCGGTCGTCGGATCCGTCAGAACCGATATGTACGGCGTACCTTTCGCACCGAGATGGGCAAGGGCTGCCGAGGTCTTGGCCATTTGCAATAAAGAGAACAACGCTTCCTGCATGCGCGCACCACCGCTGGCCGAGAAACAGATCAACGGCATGCCGTTATCAGCCGCGTGCCGTGCTGCGCGCGCGAAGCGCTCGCCGACAACAGAGCCCATGGAACCTCCCATGAACCCGAATTCGAACGCACACGCTACGACGGGGCGGCCAAACAGGGTGCCGGTGACGCTGATCAAGGCGTCCTTTTCGCCGGTTTTCTTCTGCGCCTGTGCAAGGCGATCCCGATAGCGCTTACTGTCCCGAAACTTGAACGGGTCCTCGGGCTCGAGCTTTGCTGACAACTCCTGCTGCGAGTCCGGATCGAGAAAATACTCCAGCCGCTGCCTCGCGCCTATGCGCATGTGATGTTCGCACTTCGGGCAAACCTGGACGTTGCGTTCGAGTTCGTTTCGATAAAGCTGGGCGTCACAGACCGGGCACTTTATCCACACGCCTTCGGGCACCGACTTCGATCGCTTCTCGGTGCTGATGCGCGACGGCATCAGTTTCTCGAACCAACTCATGGCAGCATCATATCCGTATCGCTTATCAACAGCCAGCAGCAAACGGGCCGTAATCGACTGCTGGCGGAATCTCGAACGAGGCCGGGTAGTCGACCGACACGAGGGTCAATCCATGTGGTGGCGCCGCGATGCCACCCGCCTTGCGATCTTTGCTTTGCAATACCTCGCCCACCCATTCAAAGTCTCGCTCGCCAAGACCGATCGCCACCAGCGTCCCCGCGATATTGCGAACCATGTGCTGCAGGAAGGCGTTTGCCGTTACTGTAAGCGTGATCCAATCGCCTTCCCTTTGCACCGCAATACGGGAAATCTCACGTTCGGCCGTCGATGCCTGGCATCCCGCGGCGCGAAATGCGGAAAAATCGTGCCGTCCGAGCAGCTGCCGGGCCGCTGCATGCATCGCGTTGGCATCGAGTGGCTCATAAACCCACCAGGCCCGCTCGCGATACAACGCGGATCGTTCGAGTCGGTTAATAATGCGATATCGGTAACTGCGAGCGGTTGCCGAGAAACGCGCGTGAAAGTCATCATCGACGGGCTTTACCCACGTCACGCTGATGTCGTTCGGAAGGCTGCTATTGGCGCCAAGCAGCCAGCCGCGCCGACTGCGTTCACTGGATGTATCGAAATGGACAACCTGGCCCGTGGCATGCACGCCCGTATCGGTACGGCCTGCGCATACCACCTCCACCGTCTCGTTGGCGATGAGCGAAAGTGCTTCCTCTAGACGTTGCTGTACACCGAGACCGGTCTTCTGACGCTGCCAGCCATTGTACCCAGTCCCGTCATACTCGATGCCGAGCGCAATACGAATGTTGAAACCGCGCTAGCCCGGCAGCGAATCAAGCAACTGTTGAGCCTGTTGGCGCTGGCTTTCATCGCCTTCGTCGAGCACCTCTTCGAGAATGCTGCGAGCCCCTGATGGATCACCCATGTCGACGTACGCGCGCGCAAGATCGAGCTTGGTGCCGACTTCGGTCATGGTACGAGCGTCATGCAGATCGTCGCTCATATCCTCGGGCCCCAGGGATATGGTCGGAATCTCAGACGTGGCTCCCGAGACCGAAGGGCGCGGTTGTTCGACAGTTGCGTCGTCGCGAACCTGATCGATCGTGTCACCGATCTCGTTTACTTTCAGCGCCGCCGTAAGGTCATCGAGATCGAGATCCATATCGGTTCCGCCGGGCATGATCGGGTCACCGCCGGACTCGTCCACATAAGTGCTTGAGCCGAATGCGTCGGACGGCAGCGCCTCGGTCCTGGCGAAGTCGAAATCGCCACCGTCATCCTCGTCATCTTCGTCATCCAGCGACGCCAGCAACGTCGCCGCGTCGTCCGCCAGCAGATCATCGAGATCTGTGCCGGTCTCGACGGCCATCTCGTCACTCAGTACCTGGGTAGCGCCTGTAGCATCGAGCAGGCTCTGATCAATGCTCACTTCGGTCTCGTCGAGGGCTTCATCAGCGGGGTCAAGCGTCGGGCTGCGTCCCGTGTCATCTGCGGCCAGACGCATCTCACCGGTGTCCTCATCGTCGATGAGGTCATCCAGGTCAAGCTTCGGCATCTCTCCCGTCGCCGAGTCTGTGTCCGCAGGAATGTCGCCCGACAGCGCAAGCGCCTCATTCGTGCCGGTCGCGTCGAGATCGTCAAACTCCGCCAATTCGGTTTCGGCCAGTCCATCGATGTCGAGATCGAGGTCATCGAGATTGATCTCAGCCGTCGCCGCGGAATCCTGACCGGTATCGGAAATCGCCTGGCCAAGCGACTCGTCCAGCGACGGCAATTCGGACGTACCCTCTTCGAGGTCGCCCAACTGCTCGTCGATAGTCGGTGATTCGACCGTCGGTTCTTGCGCCGGCATTTCCACCGTGCTCTGTGTGCCGGACGTTTCGATCGTCGGTGACTCGGCTGTCGGCTCGACGTCGACGTCGACGTCGGCCTGGTCGTCATCGGCTGATTCGTCAAACAGAAAATCGAGCCCGCCATCGTCGTCATTGTCCGCGCCAAGATCAATGGTGCCGGAGCTGTCAGTGTCGTCGCCACCGAAGTCCATATCGAGCGCACCGGCCTCGCCCGATTCCGCCTCGAACGACATGTCTATTGCCTGAGTTGCCGCGGTCACGCCGGCACCGGCAAACAGCTCATGATCGGCGGCAATCTGTTGGCCCATGATGACGATCTTGTCCCATTCGGAACTGCCACTATCACCCACCGCAGATTTCAGGTTGCTTGCCGCATCGATAAAGGCATCCCGGTTGCCCCAGACAAAATAGATTTCGCACAGCTTGGACATCAACGTCGTATCAGTCGGCTCTGCGACCAGCGCGACGTTGATCAAGTCAGCCGCCTGGTCGTAAAGGCCGTAAGCCATGTGAAAATCGGCTTCCGCGACGGGGTCCGACTGGTCGAGATTCACGGCCGTATCGCTGCTGAACGTGTCTTCGATGGACGCGAACTGTCCGGTGTCTGCCTCCGTTTCGTCTCCGGTGTCGACAGCGGGCATTTCGGCTGTGACATCGACCTGCGGCCGAATCGCGGAATCCTGCTCAACGACGAGGATAGCTTCGTCAGGCGTCGGCGCGCGCATGGTCTCGGTATTCGTTAACGCGCCCGGCGCCAAATCGTCGGAATCCAGTGCCTCCCAGGGGGCAGCGCCTCCTGCATCGTCCTCACGCCCACGCCGCATGAACCAGAACAACAGTCCCGCAACCACCAGCAGGGCCGCTGCGATGCCGGCCCAGGCACTCGTCAATGCGCCGAGAATGCGGTCGACGATTCCTGGTTTGCTCGCCCGAGGCGTAAGAACAACGGTTGACGGTGCCTCCGTCTCTGCGGCGTCCACGGCGTCGGCGGCCGCATCGTCGACGACCGGTTCCTCGGCGACCGCTTCGTCCTGATCCGCAAACAGATCGTCGACGTCGGTCTCAACGTCTGCACTGTCATCAACAAACGGACCGTCAACATCTTCAACCGGCACCTCGTCGACAGGAGGTTCGTAGACTTCGCCGCGAATGTTCGCGAGTTCCTGACGCAAGGTAGCGAGTTCGTTATCACGAATTTCGATCAGCGATCGCTGAGCTGGAACGTCGGCCGCTTCGAGCTCATCGATACGATTCTGCAGTTCCTGTTCGCGTGTCAGCGGTTCCTCGGTGACAAGCTCGTCGTCATAAACGCCGCCGACAGGCTCTTCATCGGGCGGAACGAGCGTCAGGCTCGGGCGCGTTTCGGCTGGCGGTGGCGGAGGCGCATAGCCTGTGCCACTCCGCCAATTCTCGTTCTGGCGTTTGACTTCGCTGAACGCGTTACCGCTGCTGATGCGGAAGATTTCATCGGCACTCGGAATTCGCAATCTGGCGCCCGCTCGCAGGAGATTGATATTGCCGCCGAATGCCTGCGGATTTGCTTCGTAAATGGCCAGCATCGTCTGGTTCATCGTCAGACGGTTGTCCGGCCGAATGCGACCTGCGATGCCCCACAGCGTTTCATTGCGCTGCACAACGTAATCGCCGCCACTGCTCGTGTCATACGCCGGGCGATCAACCGGCGCGGGGGCCGGCCGTGCGGGCGGCGCCGACTGCACTGGTGGACGCGATGGAGTTGCCGGTGCGGGCCGCGGCGCCGGTTGCTGGCGCTCGATGCGACCCGTGTCGGCGGGCGCACTGCGACTCGGTGCGGATACCGCCGGTGCCTGTTGTACAGACGGCGGCGCGTAGGTTGGCGGATCGAGCAGTACCGTGTATTCACGTAACAAACGGCCACTGGCCCAGTTGGCTTCGACAAGGAATGTCAGGAACGGTTCTGTTATCGGAGTGCGCGAGCGCAGCTGGATGACGTTGCCACTAGCCCCACTCACCACGTTGAATTCGATGCTCTGAAGAAAAAACGGTCTATCAATGCCGTATCGCGCGAAGGTATCGGCTGACGCCAATGCAATATTCAAATCGGCCAGTTCGTCAGGCGTCGCGGACATTAACGAGATTTCCGCGCGCAGCGGCTCGTTCAGCGCCGAGTCCAGCCGTATGTCGCCCAGCCCGATGGCCCAGACCTCACTCGATAGCAACAATACAAGCACAACCGAGATGTGAGTAAGACGTCGCGACATAATGAAATTCTCCAAACCCCTAAAACCCCGTTGAAAACGTCCGAACAAGGCGAATTCGCAGCAGGGCAACCTGCCGCGCTACTTGCCTGCGAACTATAGCCTAAAGATAGTTTTTTGCCAATATTTCAGCAATTTGGACACTATTTAGAGCGGCGCCCTTACGAATGTTGTCCGCCACCACCCAGAGGTTAATTCCGCGCTCATGAGAGATGTCTTCTCGAATTCGACCCACGAACACCGGATTCGTGCCTGAAGCCTCGGTGACAGCCGTCGGATACTGCCCGATTTCGACGCCGTCAACGACCGTGATGCCCGGTGATCGAGCCAATAATTCGACCACTGACGGTGCTGAGATCTTGTCGCGGGTTTCTATATGTACTGCCTCCGAGTGCCCGAAAAACACGGGAATGCGCACGGCGGTCGGATTCACCTGGATTTCGTCGTCATCGAGAATCTTGCGCGTCTCCCACACCATCTTCATCTCTTCGCGCGTGTAACGGTTGTCCATGAACGCGTCGATGTGCGGAATGGCGTTGAATCCAATCTGTTTTGCGTCACCTTCGATTTCCAGGGGGCGCCCGTTCAACAATGTCGCAGTCTGACGAACGAGCTCTTCCACCGCGCTGC
This sequence comes from Woeseiaceae bacterium, assembly GCA_013001045.1. Classification (GTDB taxonomy): domain Bacteria; phylum Pseudomonadota; class Gammaproteobacteria; order Steroidobacterales; family Woeseiaceae; genus UBA1847. Next base: position 10,259 of record JABDNG010000050.1, read on the forward strand.
GCCCCGCACCCGAAACCGCCTGGTAAGTACACACATTGATGCGCTCGATACCAACGGCGTCATAAATCGGTTTTAACGCAACGAGCATCTGGATCGTCGAACAATTCGGGTTCGCGATGATGCCACGCTCCGCATACCCGGCTATCGCGTCAGGATTAACTTCCGGCACGATGAGTGGAACGTCGTCGTCGCGACGAAAATGCGACGTGTTATCCACAACGATACAACCGGCGGCCGCCGCTTGCGGCGCAAATTCGGCTGAAACCGATCCGCCCGCAGAAAAAAGACCGATGGCAACCTTCGAAAAATCAAAGTCGGCCAGGTTCTCTACCTTGAGCTGCCGATTGCCGAATGCCACGGACTTGCCCACCGAGCGTTCGCTGGCCAATGCATACACGGTGCCGACGGGAAATTTTCTTTCGCTCAATATTTCCAACATCGATTCGCCGACAACGCCGGTGGCGCCAACGACAGCAATATCAAAACGCTCTGACATGAATGTTTTTCCTGAGAAGGTTCGGCAGCGTGTCTGCCCTTGTGGTGTTTAGATGACCGGCGTCACCGAATCAACGTCTGCATTCTGCGCGCGATTTCGCAAGTAATGATCCATCAAGACCAGCGCCACCATGGCCTCAGCGATCGGCGTAGCCCGCAATCCGACACACGGATCGTGTCGCCCCTTCGTGACAATTTCGGTTTCCTTGCCTTTCTTGTCGATGGTCTTGCCCGGAACCGAAATACTCGACGTCGGCTTTAGCGCAATACTCGCAACAATATCCTGGCCGGATGAGATGCCGCCGAGCGTGCCGCCCGCATCGTTCTTGCTAAAGCCGTCGGCCCCCATTTCATCGCGATGTTCGCTGCCGCGCTGGGTGACAGCGGAGAAGCCGGCGCCGAGCTCGACGCCTTTTACGGCATTGATGCTCATCAAGCCGCGCGCAAGGTCCGCCTCGAGCTTGTCGAACACGGGCTCGCCCAGACCGGGCGGAACGTTGCTCGCGAGCACGCTGATCTTCGCCCCTATCGAATCGCCCTGCTCGCGTAAGTCATCCATGAAGGCTTCAAGCTCATCGATGCGATCGGGATCTGCGCAGAAAAAAGGATTGTCATCAACAATGGAAAGATCGCGGGCCGATAACTTGATGGGACCCAGTTGCGCGACATAGCCATGAATGCGGATACCTGGCCGCTCGGAGAGGTACTTCTTCGCAATCGCGCCGGCCGCAACGCGCATGGTCGTTTCTCTTGCCGACGACCGGCCACCGCCACGGTAGTCACGAATGCCGTATTTCTGCTGGTAGGTGTAATCGGCGTGACCGGGCCGGAACTTGTCCTTGATGTCCCCGTAGTCCTTCGATCGCTGATCCGTATTCTCGACGATAAGACCTATCGGCGTGCCCGTCGTTTTTCCCTCGAAAACGCCGGACAAAATCTTTACCTGGTCGGGTTCATTGCGCTGCGTGGTGTGGCGGCTGCGACCGGGTCTGCGACGATCCAGGTCGGCCTGGATGTCGGCCTCCGACAATTCCATGCCAGGGGGACAGCCATCAACGATACAGCCGAGCGCCAGGCCATGGCTCTCGCCAAACGTCGTCACCGCGAACAATTTGCCAAAACTATTGCCGGACACTATATGTATTTCCGTTTCATCAGGCCCCGAGCGTTACGAGATCCTGTTTTGTCAGCAGGAACACGCCTGCCCCGCCATGCTCGAATTCAAGCCAGACAAACGCCACTTCGGGGTAGGCACGCTGCAAAGCGGCCTGGCTGTTGCCCACTTCACAGACGAGTATTCCATTGTCCGTCAGAAATCGCGAGGCATCATGCAGTATCTTGTGCACCGAATCCAGACCCTGCGCGCCGGCGGCCAGCCCCAGCCCCGGCTCGTGCCGAAATTCCTCAGGCATCGCAGCCAAGTCCTGCTCGTCGACGTACGGAGGGTTGCTGACGATCAGGTCGTACTGTTTGTCGCCAAGTGCGTCGAAGAAGTCCGATCGGATCGGGTGCACACGATCACCCACGTCATGTTTTTGAACATTGATGGCCGTGACAGCGAGAGCCTCGTCGGATATGTCCACCGCATCGACGCTCGCGTCCGGAAAGGCTTTGGCAAGTGCAATTGCAATACAACCGCTGCCGGTGCCCAGATCTACGGCGTTTCTGACTTGCGGCCCTTTTACCCATGGCGCAAAACGCCTCTGAATCAGCTCGGCCAACGGCGAACGCGGAACGAGCACGCGTTCATCCACATAAAAGTCCAGGCCCGCAAACCAGGCCTGCTTGACGAGGTAGGCCACGGGTATTCGTTCCACCAGGCGCCGCTCGGCAAGTGCCAGCACATTGGATCGCTGTGAGGCAGTTACGGTCCTCGAGTAGACTTCCTGCGCATCGTCATGCGCGAATCCCAGCGTCGCAAATACCAGCCAGGCCGCCTCATCCAGCGCGTTGTCGGTCCCATGTCCGTAACTCAATTCCGCGGCCTCAAAACGACCCGCCAGGTCACGAATGAGCTGTTCAACGGTTTCCGGCTGATTGATCGTGTCGGTCATTGATTGATCGTGCCAGTCATGGTGAGATTGCGTCGGAAAGTGCGAATGCGACGGCG
>JABDNG010000058.1 GCA_013001045.1 Woeseiaceae bacterium
ACGGTTCTTTCGAGGTCGGATTTGAGCAACGACCTGGCAACCTCGATCGCAGACGTGTTCCGCTACGTTCCCGGTGTCGACTACGAGGCGGCCGGAACGCGTTTCGGCACCGAAGGCATCAACATACGCGGCATCGGTGGAAATCGCGTGGCCATACTCGTCGATGGTGTGCCCCTGGCGGACCAGTTCGATACCGGCAGTTTTTCGAACGCGACGCGAGACTTCATCGACGCCGGACTCGTACAGACCATCGAAGTCCTGCACGGGCCGGCATCCGCGCTGTATGGCAGTTCGGCAATCGGTGGCGTCGTTGCTGTCCATACGCCCGATCCTGGCGACCTCGTGACGGACGAAGGCATGGGCGGTGATTTCCTCGGCACGTGGCGCGACGCCGACCAGAGCAGGCATGCGCAGGCGATGTTTGCGCTCGGCGATCGCTCGCTGGGGCTGATGGCGGGCTATAGCTGGCGCGATGGCGAACAGCTCGACTCCGCCGCAGCAACGGACGGCGTCGATAAAAGAGACAACGAGCGCGAAACGGCGCTCGTCAAATTCGTGGCCGATGATCCCTGGGGCCGGACCTGGCGGGCCAGCGTCATTCACCAGGACTCTCACACGCTGTCGGACCTGAACTCCGTGCTTGGTGCCGGCCGGTATCGTTCCACCACGGCCCTGGAGGGTAATGACTCCTACGAAATGGACGTCATCAACCTGGCCTACGAATTCGGCACGCCCGACAGCTGGATCGAGTCCGGGATCGTGCGGGCCTTTTACGAAACGGTCGACATCGAACAGTACACGCTCGATGAGCGTGCCGCGGCGAGGACACCGGTCTCCATAGACCGCTTCTTCTCTTATGGCCAGGAGATTCGCGGCATCGAGCTGAACGTCTGGAAAGATTTTTCCGCCGCGGCCGTTTCGCATCGACTGGGTTTCGGGCTCGAATACCGCGATCGTTACACCGAGGAATACCGTGATGGATTGTCGACCGACCTGGCGACGGGACTGCAGACCAACGTCCTCCTGGGTGAAGTTTTTCCGCTACGCGACTTTCCGGTAAGCAAGACCACGGAGACGGCGGCGTTTGTTGAAGACACCATCAGCATCGGCAACTGGATGGTCATCGCGGCGATCAGGGCCGACCGTTTCGATCTGTCGCCGCGGCCCGACGCAATCTACCTGGAAGACTATCCGAGCTACGAGCTTGTCAGTCTCGACGAATCCGAGCTGTCTCCCAAACTGGGTCTCATCTATAGCATTACGCCGGCTGTCGATGTCTATGCGCAGTACTCGCATGGCTTCCGAGCGCCGCCGTATTCGGATGCGAACATCAGCCTCGACCTGCCGTTCTTCGGCTATCGCGCGATACCGAATCCGGATCTCAGGTCGGAGTCGTCGGATGGATTCGACATTGGATTACGCTGGCACGGCGTGCGCGCATCGGCACGTCTTTCGGTATTCCGCACGAAGTACGATAACTTTATAGAGTCCAAGATCAATCTCGGCCTCGATCCGGTCAGCGGGTTTACCTTATTCCAGTCACAAAATATTGCCGAAACCCGAATCGAAGGCGCTGAGGCCGGCTGGACGAGCCGTTTCGGTGAAAACGAGTCTTTCGGCGTCGATGGCTCGGCGTACTATGCGCGCGGCGACAATAAAGACAACGGCCAGGCGCTCAATTCAGTTGGGCCCGCCCAGGCCGTGGTCGGCTTCAGCTGGTATTCCGCCGACGAGGCGCGGCAGTTGCGCCTCAAGGGCACGTTTACGGACGCCTATGACCGACGTGACGAATCAAGCGGTGAGGTGTTCAAGCCTGCCGGCCACGCCGTTTTCGATCTGTACCTGACTCAAGCCCTGGGCACACGCGCCGTGGTCAGAGCCGGGCTGCATAACCTGACAGACCGCACGTACTGGAACTGGTCGGACGTGCGCAGCCTGTCGCCAGGTGATCCGATTCTTCCATATCTCGCTCAGGCCGGACGCAGCGCGTCATTAAGCCTGAACGTGGTCTGGTAAATGCTTGTCAAGACAACACTTAAGGAGTGCATGTCATGAATCATAAGAAACTGAGCCTGCTGTTGGCCGTCCCTGTGCTGGCGCTATCGTTCGGCGCCTGCTCGACGGACGCGGGTGACGACTCAGCACAAGCGACTGGCGCCGCAGCAAAAGCGGCTGGCGATACCGCGGTGCATTCAGCCGAGGCCGCTGTCGCCACCGTTGATGAGTTGCTGGCAAAAGGCGAAGGCGTATACAACGCAAACTGCGCTGCTTGCCATCAGCCCAATGGTCAGGGCCTGGCGGGAGCATTTCCTCCGCTGGCCGGTTCCGATTACCTGGAAGGCGATCGCAAGCAGGTCATGACGGCGGCGCTGTTCGGACTGTCGGGGCCGATCACGGTCAACGGCGTCGACTACAACGGCGTCATGCCGAGCATGGGCCATCTGCCCGACGAGGATCTCGCTGCGGCGCTGACTTACGTGTTCAAGTCCTGGGGCAACGACGGCACCGCTGTCAGCGTTGCCGAAGTAGCCGCATTGCGTGCAGAGCTCGGCAAGGGCGATCGAGCCGCCGGCGAGCGTCACCCGGGTGCCACCGAAGGTGAGCTCAAGTATCAGGGTGCGCCGTCCGCGATCTCCGGTTCGGATACGCGCCAGATCATGGCCGCCGGGGGCCCGGTGTTGAGCGAGGCGGAATTCGGCACTGCAACCCAGCTCTACTTCGAGCGTTGTGCAGGCTGCCATGGCGTACTTCGAAAGGGCGCAACGGGCAAGCCACTGACTCCGGAGATTACCAAAGAGAAAGGTACGGAGTACCTGAAAGCGCTGATCACCTACGGTTCGCCCGCCGGTATGCCCAACTGGGGCACGTCCGGCGAAATGACGGAGGCGCAAATCGATATCATGGCCCGTTTTCTGCAACAGGAACCGCCGGCACCGCCTGAATTCGGCATGCCACAGATGCAGGCCAGCTGGAAACTGCTCGTCAAGCCGGAAGATCGCCCGACCAGCCCGCAGCACAAGCGCGACATCGAAAACTTCTTTTCAGTAACTCTGCGTGACGCCGGCAAAGTCGCGATCATCGACGGCGATACGAAAGAAGTCGTCAGCATTGTGCCGACCGGATACGCGGTGCACATTTCGCGTCCGTCGGCATCCGGCCGGTATATGCTTACGATCGGTCGTGACGCCAAGGTCGACATGATCGACCTGTGGATGAATCCGCCGCAAATCGTTGCCGAAATCAAGGTTGGTCTCGAAGCACGTTCGGTCGAGACGTCGAAATACAAAGGTTACGAGGACAAGTATGCGATAGCCGGCGCTTACTGGCCGCCACAGTACGTCATCATGGACGGCGATACGCTGGAGCCTTTGAAAATCGTCTCGACCCGCGGCATGACCGTCGACACCCAGGAATACCATCCGGAACCTCGCGTTGCCGCCATCGTGGCGTCGCATCAACACCCGGACTTCATTGTCAACGTTAAGGAAACGGGTCACATCTTGCTGGTGGACTACAGCAACATCAATGATCTGGCCGTTACCGACATCGGTGCCGCGAAGTTCCTGCACGACGGTGGCTGGGATCGCACCAAGCGCTACTTCCTGACGGCGGCCAACCAGTCCGACAAGGTCGCGGTAGTTGATTCCAAGGAGCGCAAGCTCGTCGCACTCATCGATGTGACCAAGACACCGCACCCCGGTCGCGGTGCGAACATCGACGATCCGGAATTCGGCCCCGTCTGGGTAACAAGTGCGCTGGGTAACGCCAATCTGTCATTCCTGGGTACCGATCCAGTAGGACATCCGAAAAACGCCTGGAAGAATGTCCGCGTCGTCGATGGGATGGGAGGTGGATCCCTGTTCGTCAAGTCACACCCGAAATCCAGGAACCTCTGGGTTGATGCGCCGCTGAATCCGGATGAGACCTTCAGCCAGAGCATCGCCGTGTTCGACATCGAAAATCTCGATGCGGGTTTCGTAATCCTGCCGATCGCTGAGTGGGCGGAACTGGGCGAAGGTCCGAAACGCGTCGTACAGCCTGAGTACAACAAGGCAGGCGACGAGGTCTGGTTCTCTGTCTGGAGTGGCAAAGAACAAGAGTCGGCGATCGTCGTAGTCGACGACAAGACGCGCAAATTGAAGGCCGTCATCAAAGGGCCGGATATCGTGACTCCGACCGGCAAGTTCAACGTCTACAACACGCTGAACGACGTCTACTGATCGTTGTTATTGAAACCACTGGACAAAGGACATGGACGATGAAACGCAATCGAGTCTTGCTTCTGGCGACAGCAGCCGGCTTGTTAATAGCGTCGGCAAGCAACGCATCGGCTGATGACAGCGATGACCTGGGCACTGCGCTAACGTCCGGCAAAGTGGGTGTCAACGTGCGTGCTCGCTTTGAGCACGTGGATCAGGACACCGTTGTGGAAGAAGCGAATGCGCTGACGGCTCGGCTGCGTCTGAACTACCGGACCGGTACATGGAGAGACTGGTCCGGCTTCGCTGAATACGATTACGTTTTTCATGTGCTCAGCGATTTCAACAGTGGCGGTGGCACGAGTCCCGGCAAAGGCCAGTATCCCGTCGTCGCCGACCCGAAAGGGTCCGATCTGAATCAACTCTATTTTGACCTTCAAGCCAGCGAAGAAACGATGTTTCGTTTCGGCCGGCAACGCATCTTGCTCGACAACCAGCGATTTGTGGGTGGCGTAGGCTGGCGTCAGAACGAGCAGACGTACGACGGATTCACGGTTGTGAGCAGGGCGTTTGTCAATACCCAGCTGCATTACAGCTATCTCACGTACGTACGTCGCATCTTCGGCGACGCCGTCGCCGGCGGTAAGAATAATGTCGATGCGCACCTGCTGAATGCGAAGATTGCGCTGAATGACGCGTGGTCGGTAACGCCGTATTACTATCACATCGACAATCAGGACGTCGCCGGGTTTTCTACCGGTACACTGGGCGCCCGCTTCACCGGCAGTTTCATGGCCGGCGAGAGCAAGGTTTCTGTGGCCGCCGAGTTCGCTACACAGTCGGACGTCGCCAACAACCCGGTTAGCTACGACGCGCAGTACGCCCGCCTGGACGCTACGGTGGCGCTCTCCAAAGAGCTGTCGCTGGGCCTGGGCTACGAAACACTGGGCGGCGGCAGCCAACCCGGCATGATGTTCCGTACGCCGCTTGCAACGCTACATGCGTTTCAGGGCTGGGCGGACCAGTTTCTTGAGACGCCCGAAGCTGGCGTCGACGACCTGTTCGCGACCGTGAAATACATGGCCGGCGACTGGACATTCACTGGCATGTTTCATGATTTCTCGGCGGAGACGGGCAGTGTCGACTATGGCACCGAAATCGATGCATCGATTGGTCGCAGCTTTGGCAAGCACTATGGCGTTCTTTTCAAGGGCGCCTTCTTCTCAGGCGACACGGCGAGCTTTCCCGACACCAACAAGTTCTGGATCATGCTCACGGCAAATTACTAACGTCTGCCGCGAGGCACAGTGCCGCGCCGGAGCGTTTCCACTCCGGCTGTCAGGATCCTGGTAGGAATCAGGCGGCTTCGTGACTGTCGAGATCAACCGGCGTCTGGAACCAGTCCGGCTTGATAATCAGGAGATCACACGGCAGGTGTTCAAGCGTACGTTCCGCGGTGGCGCCGATGAACAGGCGTTTCCAGCGATTTCTGGCGACGGCGCCCATTACGACAACGTCTGCGGTCAGCTTTTCAGCAATAAGCGGCAGTTCCTCATGCGTGAGTCCGGCGACAAGATGCGCCCTGCCATCATCGACCTTGTGAAATTCGGTGATTTCCTTAAACCGCTTCTGATGATCTTCGTGCATCTGCTGCTCGATCTCATCGAACGGCAAAGACACCGGGATGTAGGCGTTCGCCGTGGCCGTTGCGACAGCGATGCGCGGATCATAGGAATGAAACGCGTGCAGCTCGCCACCGACCTTTTCTGCAAGCGCCTTGCTGATATGCAGGATCTCGTCATCCAGTGCCGCGGGTTTGTCGTGCTGATGCATCGGGTCGATGGCAGCGACCAGTATCGGTGAGCTCGCAAATTCTTTCGGCTTGACGAGCCACAGGGGCAGGGGACAGGTGCGAATGAGGTTCCAGTCCGTATTGGTCAGCAATACTCTCGCGACGGCAGAGTGATGGTGAGTGTCCTTGACGACGAGATCGGCCTTGCTTTCAACGGCACGTCGCACAATGCCCTCGTACAGGGGATGGTCCCAAAGCGCCGTCGTCTTGACGACGATTTCGTCCGCGCGCAGCGGTTCTGCCAGTTTTTCGAGATGCCGCTCATGGCTCTGGATGACTTCATCGCGGGCTTTCTCGAGCGACGGCGAATCGAACAGGCGGTCGCCGCTCAGGTATTCATTGTAGTAGCAGACGAGTAATTCGAGTTCTGCGCCGCCTTTTTTTGCAAGCCAGGCGGCGCGCTCCATTGCCGGTTGAGCGGTGGCTGTAGGATCGACGACCGCGAGGATCTTTGATATCTCTTTCATTGTCCCACCGTAAACATGTTGAAGGTCGACTGAACTTCCCTCAGAGCATACGCCCGGTAACTTGGCTTGCCATAAGGCGACATCCCTAGCCCCTCTCGGTTACTACTTATTTTGCCGTAAGTGCTTCTACTCATTTCGCATGGTCGCGCTTTAGGCTTAGATGGACCTACGGGATAGCCAAGGAGATCAGCATGTCGGCCGCATCGGACAAGGCGCTGCGAGCAAAGCTGGAAAAGAAGAAGCAAGAGCTGACGGCGCGACTGGAGCGCATATCGGCAAATCTCCGGCGCGGCTACGAGGCGGACTCAAAAGAGCGGGCCAAGCAGCTGGAGGACAATGAAGTCGTCGACGCGCTGGGTAATGAAGCGCGCGGGGAAATCGCCAAGATCTCGGCTGCCTTGGCGCGCATGGATTCCGGTGAATTCGGCAACTGCGTCGAATGCGGCATGCCGATCGATCCCGGGCGCATCAAGGCCTATCCCTATGCGGATGAGTGTATTGAATGTGCGGAGTTCGATGAGAAGCGCCGGGCGCGCCCCTAAGGTCAAGCCGTCATATGCATTTTGACCAGGTCCGCAAGCGACCTTGCCTGCATTTTTTCCATGACCCGTGCGCGATGGATTTCCACGGTGCGCTGACTGACACCGAGTTCGTAGGCAATGACCTTGTTGGGTTTACCCGTAACGACCAGGTCGAAGACTTCACGTTCACGGTTGGTGAGCCGGTCCAGCCGGCCCGCAACCTCAGCATGGTGCTGCTGAGCTTCACGGCGTTCCTCGTCGGTCGCGAGCGCTTCGCGAATCCGGTCGAGTAGTTCCTGATCGCGAAACGGTTTCTGGATGAAATCGACGGCGCCTTTTTGCATGGCCTCGACCGCCATCGGTACGTCGCCGTGACCGGTAATGAAGATGATCGGTAGCGTATTGCCGCGCTTGATGAGTTCTTCCTGCAGTTCGAGGCCGCCGAGCCCCGGCATGCGAATGTCGAGGACCAGGCATCCCGGCCGCTGTCCCGTCATTTTTTCCAGGAACTCGTCGCCCGAGGCGAATATTTCGTGGCTCAGGTTGACCGAGTCCATGAGCGCCTGCATCGCGAAGCGGATGGCCGCGTCATCGTCGACAATAAAAACGGTGGGTGATTGTTCTTTTTGAGCATTCATTGGCGATGATTGGACCAGAAAGAGTGACATTTTGCGAGTTTTTCGCGGACTTTGGCGGCGAATTGGCCGCTGTTGCCGCCAATTGACTTTAGTCGAGTCGTTTCGAGAATCGCATCGCTGCCACCGTCATTGCGACCAGCGTGAAGCCGATGAGATAGAACAGGTCTGGCAGCAACTCAGCGAGCGCTGCATCTCGCAGCATGATCCCGCGTGTCAAGCGGATAAAGTGCGTGTTCGGCAATACCTCTCCGATGTACTGTGCAAACGTCGGCATACCGTCAAACGGAAACATGAATCCGGACAAGAGAATCGACGGCAGCAATATGAATACCATCATCTGCATCGCTTGAAACTGCGTGTTGGCGGCCGTCGAAATCAACAGCCCCAGCGCAAGGTTTGCGGCGACGAAGGCCGTCGCGGCCAGGTACAGGTCGACAACGCTGCCGCGAACCGGGACATCAAAAAGCAATCGGCCGACTCCCAGGATCAATGCGAGTTGCAGCATGCCAATGACGATGTAAGGAATCACCTTGCCCACCATCAACTCTGTCGAACTCAGTGGCGTGTTGATCAACAGCTCCAGGTTACCGCGTTCTCGTTCGCGCACGATGGCAACCGCCGTAAACAGGATCATTGTCATCGTGAGTATCACGCCCATCAGGCCGGGAATAATATTGACCGGCGTACGGCGTTCCGGGTTGTAGAAGGGCCGGACCTCGATGACTGATTGCCCGGTTGGCGAGTATTGGGTCGAATCGAAGCCGAACGGTATCGACTTCAGTTGATTGGCGACGCCGAGAATTGTCGGATCGGTGCCGTCGACAAGTAGCTGTACGGCAGCTCGCGCCGGATCGTTGACGCGGCGATCAAAATCGGCAGGAATGAGGACACCAATCGAGATACGGCCGCGGCGTAACAAATCTTCGAGGTCTCGCGCGGTTGGCACGGACTCAATAATATCGACGACCTGCGTTTGCCGAACTTCGGCAACGAATTGTTGCGACAGATGCGTGTCAGCCTGGTCGGCGATCGCCGTCTTCAGGTGCCGCACGTCGGTGTTGATCGCATAACCGAAAAGCAACATCTGGATTACGGGCAGGCCGACGACCATGCCAAAGGTCAATCGATCGCGGCGCAGCTGTCGAACCTCCTTCTTGACGATCGCCAGGACGCGAGAAAACGACTTCATTGCGTCACCGGCGGCCGCAAGGTGACGGCAACAAATACGTCTTCCAGCGTTGCGGATGTCAGGCGCGCCGAGGCCTTGATTTCCCGGCTCGCAAGCGCGCGTTCGACGATGGCTACGGGGCTGTCAATGGACTCGGGCATCAAGACGCGAAGCCGCACGCCTAGCTGCGTGACGCTGGCGACTTCCGCGAGGTCATGAATCGCGCTTTGTGCGGCGTAGGGGTCGTCCGCCGTTACTTCGACGATGTGCATGCCCGTATCATCCTGCAGTTCCTGGGGCGTGCCGTCAGCGACCTTGACGCCGTGGTCGAGAATCGCGAGTCGATGGCAACGTTCCGCCTCGTCCATGTAGTGTGTTGATACGAGTATCGTTGTGCCGCTCCCGGCAAGGCGGAACAGGTTTTCCCAGAAGTCGCGCCGGCTTTGCGGGTCGACCGCACTGGTCGGTTCGTCCAGTAGCAAGAGGTCGGGGTGGTGCAATACGGCACAGGCAAGCGCAAGCCTCTGTCGTTGCCCGCCGCTCATCGTCCCGGCGAGCTGGGTACGCTGTCCTACGAGGTTGTACTTCCCCAGGAGCTCATCAATGCGCGCGCCACGACCGGCCACGGGATAGGAGTAAATCTCCGCGATGAACTGCAGGTTCTCAAAGACGGTCAAATCGCCAAACAGCGAGAACCTCTGCGTCATGTAACCGATCTTCGGCTTCAGGTCTTTCGCATTACCGGGAATATCGGTGTCGAGCACGGTCGCCGATCCTTCCGTCGGTGTCAGCAGGCCGCAGAGCATGCGTATTGTCGTCGACTTGCCGGAGCCGTTGGGCCCCAGGAATCCGTAAATTTGCCCGCGGGGTACGTTCAGGTCCAGCGAGCTGACCGCGCGCAGTTCGTTGAAGTGCTTGCTCAAGCCACGCGCCTCAATCGCATAATCGGAGTGCATCAGGGATCCCGCTCGATGAGGAATTCAACTTCGACGGGCACGCCGTCAGGAAGTCGTTCGCGATCCTCGGTGATGTCAACTTTCGCCATGTAGCTCAAGCGGCCGCGATCACGCTCTGTGAGTGCAAAATATGGCGTAAAGGCGGCCTCACTCGAGATCCAGCGAATTCGTGCGTCGATTGGCGCCGTCAGTCCGTCGACATACAGCAGCGCCTCGCTACCGGGGTTCAGTCGGGCCCGAATACTCTCCGGCACGTAGACGCGTGCATAGGGTTGTTCTCCGCCGAGCAGAATCATGACAGGCTGTCCCTGGCCGGGCCGCTCGCCGATTTCGAACAGGCGGCTGTCGGCGAGGCCATCAACCGGCGACTTTAGCGTCGTTCGGTCAAGATCAATAAGAGCGCCGTCACGGCGTGCCGCCGCTTGTCGCATGGCCTGTTCGGCTTGCTCGAGTTCCTCGACCGTCGTGCCCGCAAGGCGTTCCTGAAGCTGCGCAAGCATAAGCTTGCGATTGGCCGCAGCGGTATCGAGCGATGCTTTGGCGCGGTCTAGTGCGTCCGGCGAGGCGAGTCCTTTCTTATGTACCTCTTCGATACGCTCGAGTTCGCTCTGTCGAAATTTCAGCTCTTCCGATGCACCTTCGAGATTGGCTCTTGCGGCGGCAATCTGCTCGCTGCGCGGACCTCGAATGAGTTCGTCCAGACGCGCCTTAAGCTGCAGGAATGCGGCTTCGGTTTCAGCCAGGCGCGCGGCGGCGCGCCGGCTGTCCTGTCTGACAAGGACTTGTCCCGCCGTAACGGTTTCGCCTTCCGCGACGGCGATTTCGATTATAGGCTCACTGGATTCCGCGCTTAATTCGATGCGCTCGGATGCGAGTTCGCCGACGACTCGCGTACCCGTTTCCGGCGAACCGCACGCGAGCAGAGATCCGCAGGTGGCGAGTGTAATGAAAAGTCGATGCTTCATCGTGTTGCTCCGTTCACGCTTTGATGTAAGCGAGAATCATGTCAATTTGGGTTTCTATCAGTTTGTCGGTGTCCAGTTCGCGCTTTGCAAACAGGATGCGCCAGACCACCGACAGCATTACTGGTGCCAGCACGAGCTGCGGCAGCTCCGTGACGGCGGTATCGCGAAATTCGCCACGCTCGACGCCGCGGCCGACAAAGCGTGAAATTGCCCCGAGTCCCTTCGAAACGACGTTGTCCCAGTAATAGTCGACGAGATCCGGGTGTCGCTGACCCTCGGCAATCAAGAGGCGAATAACGATAGCGACCGGCGAACCCGGCACCCGCCGCATAAATTCGAGCAGCGGGCCGCGCATGAACTCCTCGGACGACAAGTCCGTCTCTTCCACGGCGAGCAGCAGGGCGTCGACACGACGAATGACCACGCTCCTGATCACTGCCTTGAAGAGCTCTTCCTTGGTCCTGAAGTAGACGTACAGCAGCCCCTTGCTGACACCGGCGCGTCGCGCGACTTCGTCCACGCGTGCCGACGCGTAGCCCTTCTCGGCAAAAACTTCGTAAGCGGCGTCGGTGATCTCCTGGGGTCGCTGCTCCTTGCGCCGCTGGTAGCGGGGTTCGGCCATGCGGGTCTCTTAATGACTCGTAGGTCAGTAAGTATAGTTAATGACCGCTCGGTCAGCAATCTTTGATGGCGTATTGCCTCACTATTCCCGCATAATCGCGCCCTATGTTCACCTACATCGACCCTACCGTGCGCAAGCGCTTGCTGGCGCAAGGGAAACTGTTCCAGATTGACCGCGACGGCAACCGAGTCCCGGCAGACCACGTGCCGGCCAGTGGTGGCGGTATCAGCGTACTCGGGCCGATTCCGATGCCGCTGCAATTGCGGGACCGTGACATCGAGGTTGACTGGTATGCCTGTGTGCGCAGGACGGAGCTCGGCAAGATCGAAGAGATCGCGGACGAATTACGTGCCCAGCAGGGGCAGGCGTCGTTTGCAACGCTGGCATCGTCGATGGCGGTCAACAGCGTACTGATTATCGGCGATCCCTCAAGTTGGACCGAGCCGCTCGTGCGCGTGCATTCGAGTTGCCTGACCGGGGACGTTTTCGGGTCGCAGCGCTGTGAGTGCGGGCCGCAACTCGAGACGGCAATGCAGCGCATTCAGCAGGATGAACAGGGCGGCATGGTGATTTATATGTCGGGGCATGAGGGCCGCGGAATCGGGCTTTGGGCGAAGGCGGCGACCTATTTGTTACAGGATGCCGGCGAGGACACTTATGAAGCCAATCGCTCGTTGGGCTTGCCCGACGATTCGAGGGACTTCAGTGATGCGGGCTCGCTGCTCAAGTTCTTTCTGCAGGAAAGACCGTTTCGATTACTCACCAATAACCCGAAAAAAGTGAAAGACCTTGAGCAAATGGGCTTGACGGCAATTACGCGCGTCAAACACGTGACGGGTGTCGGCGACAGTAACCGCCGTTACCTCGCAGCCAAGCAAACTTGGGGACACGAGTTGACACCCGAGGATATCGGCGCGGACTGATGTCGGCTGGCGCTATTGCCGCCACAGACGCAAATTTATCGGGCGCTCGTCCGTGTTGCTGCGAAACGGATTGATGTCGAGGCCACCGCGCCGTTGGTAGCGGGCGTGAACAGTGAGCGTCTCCGGTTCGCATCGCGACATAAGGTCAAGGAACATCCTCTCGACGCAACTCTCATGAAAATCACCGTGCTGGCGATAGGACACGATGTAACGCAACAGCGACGCGCGGTCGATCTGCGGCCCGCGGTAGCTGATCTGAAGACTGCCGATGTCAGGTTGCGACGTTACCGGGCAGAGGCTTCTGAGCAAATGGCTATGCAGGTCTTCGCTGACAATGGTGTGGCTGTCGGCCCGCAGCAGGTCGGCATCAACCTCCCACGCCTTGCAACGGACGGCCATCGCGTCCAGGCAGCTGCCGGCCAGCCGGGCCACCGTGCGCACTTCCGTGCGGGCAACCGGTGACACGCTTACGGTGACGGCGCCGCCAACACAGGCGCCGAGGTCACTGGCAATCGTCGCCTCGACCTCTGCCGGCGTTGCGAATCGGCTCATTGCAAAAGAATTCAGGTACAGCTTCAGAGATTTGGACTCGACGATGTGCGGCGAGTCCGCGGGCACCACGATCTCGGCGGTCGCGACCGCGGGCAGATCACCTTTGCCGAGCCAGGTCAGTTCCCAGGCGTTCCAGATGTCCACGCCCCGGAACGGCAGGTCACCCGAGAGCCCCAATGCCTCGCGACTGTCGGCACGCGCAATTGGAAACAGCAGGTCCGGTGCGTAGTTGTGCGGATAGCCGGTATCCTGGCCAAGCGGTAATTTACGGTTTTTCACGATGTCTGTCCTCGGTGACCGGCACTGCGGGGCTACCGCCAGTCAAAGAACCGCATTTTGCAGGATTAAAAGCCGGAATGGTTTGAATCTTGTGTAAAATAGCCGCCCTTTTTGCGTACTGGCATCGCTTCCTCGCTCCGTCCTCTCGAAAGTGGCCATCGAGGCAGGCTAAACACACACGGGTTTTCCATCGAATGAGTCCTGCAAACGGCACCGGCGATACTGATCGCGGCTACATCATCCCGATCGGTGGCGCAGAAGAAAAACTGAACAATCCCGAGATACTCGATCGTTTTGTCGATGTCTGCGGGGGCAAGCAATCGCGCATTGCCATCATTCCGACGGCATCGGAACTCGAAGACACGGGACGCAACTACGAAAAGTTGTTTCGCAAGCTTGGCGTCAAGCATGCCAAGGTGCTGCCGTTCATTACGCGTGAAGATTGCCAGGGTGGTGCGGATGTCGATTACATCGAGAAATGCGACGGCGTATTCATGACAGGTGGCAACCAGCTCAGGCTTTCGACGACGCTGGGCGGAACGGCGGTCGCACAATTGATCCGCCGTCGCAATGCCAGCGGCATGCACGTGGCCGGCACGTCGGCCGGCGCGGCGTTCATGCCGGAGCACATGATCGCGGGCGGTAAGGAAGGCAGTACGCCGATGCCGGATATGGTCACGATGGCGCCCGGACTCGGGCTCACGAATGCGTTCATCATCGACCAGCATTTTCGCGAGCGCGACCGACTGGGCCGGCTCCTGACGGCCCTGGCTTACAATCCGTTCGCGGTGGGTATCGGGCTCGATGAAGACACGGCCGCTTTTATTCGGCCCGGCGACGAGCTTGAAGTGGTCGGCAGCGGCGGCATTACGGTCATTGATCCGACGAACCTCAGCTACTCGTCCATGGATCAGGCTCGGCGCGGCGACCCTGTGAGCCTCATCGGTGTAAGATTGCATATACTGGTAGCAGGCGGACGCTTCGACATAAAGACTCGCGAGGCACATGCCGCGAATACCGCTTAGAGCAGGCGCACGAGACCAAGAACAACAGGCGCACATCATGAAAGTAGTCAGCACTAATGTCTTTGTCGGACCGAACATGTTCGCCCGCTTCCCGGTCATTCGACACATACTGGATCTCGGTGACCTCGAACAATGGCCCAGCGCCAAACTGGGCGAGGAATTCCTCGGACCATTGCTGGCTCATCTTCCGGGTCTGCACGAGCATGGCTGCTCGTATCAGGAGCCGGGCGGTTTTGTACGCCGGCTGCGCGAAGAAGAGGGCACGTGGTTAGGCCATGTAATGGAGCATGTCGCTCTCGAACTGCAAAATGTCGCAGGCTCCGACGTGACATTCGGCCGCACGCGATCGATTGACGGCCAACCGGGCTTTTACAACATGGTGTTTCAATTCAAGGACGCCACGGTTGGACGCGAGGCCAGCAAACTGGCGTTGGACCTGTTGCACAGCCTGCTGCCCGATGACATCAAGCCCGACGACGCGCCGGACGCCACCTGGAATTTCGCGGAACAACGGGATCAGTTCATTCGCTTCGCGCAGCGTCGCGAGTTCGGCCCGAGCACGGCGTCGCTGGTCAAAGCGGCGGAGGACCGCAATATTCCGTGGCTACGGCTAAACGGCTACAGCCTCGTGCAATTCGGGCAGGGCCGCTACCAGCAAAGAATCCAGGCGACAACAACGGGCCGCACGAGCAATATCGCTGTGGAACTCGCGTCGGACAAAGAGGAAACCAACGGCATACTGCGTGACCTGGGATTGCCGGTACCCGCGCAAGCTCTGGTACGAACGCGGCGGGATGCGGTTCGTGCTGCCGAGCGTATTGGTTACCCGGTCGTACTCAAACCCCTGTCGGGCAATCATGGACGAGGTGTCTCGATCAACCTGCGGTCCGCGGAAGAGGTCGAGACCGGGTTTACCAAGGCGCTGGAGCATGGCAAGACGGTTATTGTCGAGAGCTACATCGAAGGTCTTGATCACCGCCTGCTGGTCGTCAATGGTCAGCTCGTCGCGGCGGCTAAACGCGTGCCCGGTCACGTCGTCGGCGATGGCAAGACGACGATAGAGAGACTCGTCGAAATTGTGAATGAGGATCCGCGCCGCGGAGTGGGCCACGAAAAGGTCCTGACCAGGCTCGAGTTCGACCACCAGGCTGAGCGCTTGCTCGCGAAACTCGGCTACGACCGGAGTACCGTGCCGAAGAAGGGCGAAGTCGTGTATCTGCGGTCGACTGCGAACCTGTCGACGGGTGGAACGGCAATCGATGTTACGGATGTTATCCATCCCGACAATCGCGAGATGGCGATTCGGTCGATCCGCGCGATCGACCTCGATATCGGTGGCGTTGATTTCCTGACGAAGGACATAACGGAGTCGTATCGAGAGGCAGGCGGCGGTATTTGCGAAGTGAATGCGGGTCCCGGATTCCGCATGCACGTAGCGCCGAGCGAAGGAACGCCGCGAGATGTCGCCGGCCCGGTCATCGACATGCTGTTCCCACCCGATACACCGAGTCGGATTCCGATCGCCGCCGTCACGGGGACCAACGGCAAGACCACGACATCCCGCATGCTGGCGCACATCCTGAAGATGAACGGCCGCACCGTCGGGCTGACGTCGACGGACGGTGTCTACATCGACGGCAAGCTCAGCGTACCGGGAGACATGACAGGGCCTGTTTCCGCGCAAATGATCTTGCGTGATCCGTCGGTGGACGCAGCGGTCATGGAAACGGCGCGCGGCGGCATGCTGAGAAGCGGCCTCGGCTTTCAGGAGTGCAATGTCGCAGCCTGCCTGAATGTGACGGCCGACCACCTGGGCTTGCGCGGCATCAACACGCTCGAAGAATTGGCCGAGGTAAAGCGCGTGCCAATCGAGATCGCGACGGATGCCGCGGTGCTCAATGCGGACGATCCCTTGTGCCTGCAGATGGCCGACTACACTGACGCCGAAAAAGTCAGTTACGTCACGATGAATCCCGGACATCCGCTGGTCAAACAGCACATCAAGGCGGGTGGCCAGGCGTTTGTTCTGGAACAAGGTATGAATGGCCACCTCATCACCATCTACGACAACGAAACGCACACACCGTTGGTGTGGACGCACCTGATTCCGGCGACGATCGAAGGTCGCGCCTTGCACAACGTACAAAACGCCATGTTCGCGGCGGCGCTCGCCTACAATATGAAGATCGATCTCGAAAATATTCGCCAGGGGCTGCGGACATTTGACTCCACGTTCTTCCAGGCACCGGGTCGAATGAACATCTACGACGAGCATCCTTTCCGGGTCATCCTCGACTACGCGCACAATCCGGCGGCTGTGACAGCCATGTGTGGACTCGTCGATCGATTCGATGTCGAGGGGCAGCGTATTGTCGTCCTGTCCGCGCCGGGCGATCGACGCGACGAAGATATTCGTGAGATCGCCGACATTGCAGCGGGTCATTTCGATCACTTCATTTGTCGCAGCGACGACAACCGCCGTGGACGCGGGGATGATGAAGTTGCCGTCATGCTCAAGAACAAGCTGTTGGAATGTGGTGTCTCGGCGGAGCGCATCGAAGTCATCCCGGACGAGCAGGAAGCGACCACGCGGGCACTGGAGATGGCACAGGCCGGCGACCTGATACTGGTTCTTGGCGACAATACGACACGGGCCTGGAAGCAGATCATTTATTTCAATTCAGGCTCTCGGGTCGCCGATCCGGCCAAGAAGGCCGCGGTCGCAATCGACCTCCCCGATAGCGACGAGTTTCAGTTGCCCGACGATCTCGAGATCATCAGCGATGAACGCGGCGTTCGTATTGCCCGGGAAGAGGGCGACTAGCACTGGCTCATGGAGTTTCTCGACGCCCGCAGACTGACCGGACCCAGCCTGATGTTCGACGGACCGGGTTCGATTCTGGATGTCAGCTGTACGCCCGAGCAAGCGGATCGCCTTATACCCGCATGGGCGAACCATGTCGCTCGAATGCTCGAAGAGCTCGACTGGCCTTCCGCGCAATTCTCGACACGCAAATTCCTGGGCGGTGTCAGCCTCGCATTTTCAGCGTCGATCGACGTGCTTTACGCGGCCTCGGAAATTAATGAATGGGCCTGGGCGGCGAGCGCCTTCGATCTCGGCGTCGCTGAGGATGCACCCGATTTCGACGAGGTTGCCCGCACAATTCGGGCATCGGCCGCGGAAGAGGCCAACGCAGAATTGATGTGGCTGATCGATGAGGCCGAACAACGCGGCAAGACCGTACTCTGGGACGACGATTTCGTTTCTGTTGGCCTCGGTCGCGGTTCCCAGACCTGGGCGGTCAGAGAAATTCCGGATGCACCCGACTGGGACAGTTTTCATGACGTCCCCATTGGCATCGTCACCGGCACCAACGGCAAAACGACGACCGTTCGTCTTGCAATGCATATATTGCGGTCGGCCGGACAGAACGTTGGCTTGAGTTCCACGGACTGGATCGCGGTCAACAACAACGTGCTGGATCGCGGCGACTGGTCAGGTCCCGGCGGCGCGCGCACCGTACTGCGTGAAAGAAACGTCGATGTGGCAATACTCGAAACAGCGCGCGGCGGCTTGTTGCGGCGTGGCCTCGGCGTCGAGCGTGCCGATGCCGCGCTGATCACCAATATCAGCGAGGACCACCTCGGTGACTTCGGTTCTCGCAACCTGGAGGAGCTGCTGGCCATCAAGTGGATTGTGAGTCGCGCGGTCGAGGGCTCCGGGCGGCTTATTCTTAACGCCGAGGATGAGTTGCTTTGTGCCAGGTCTCGAGATTTCTCGGGCGATCTCGTCTGGTTCAGCCTGGACCCTTCAAATGAGACGATCGCGGCGCAGGTAAAAAAGGGTGGTCTCGTTTTCGTGCTCGACGGCGATGAGCTCGTCAAGATCGGTGGCGGTGCGCGCGAGTCGATCTGCCGCAGCCATGAAATTCCGATCGCACTCGGCGGCGCGGCGCGCCACAATGTCGCCAATGCGCTGTCAGCCGCCGCATTGGCGTGGTGCCTGGGCGCCTCTCTTGCCGACATTCGCGACGGGCTGACGACCATGGTGCAGGATGAAAACCCGGGCCGTTGCAATATCTACGATCTTGACGGCCGCAAGGTGCTGGTGGATTTCGCCCACAATCCGGCCGCGATGTCTGCGTTATTCGACATGGCACGCGCTATTCCCGCGGACCGCAGGGTACTGTGTTTTGGCCAGGCCGGCGATCGCACCGAAGAGTTGATTCGTGAACTCGCTCGTGATGCCTGGGCGATAGGGCTCGATCGCGTCGTCGTGTCTGAGCTTGCGGCGTATCATCGGGGCCGCGAGCACGGCGAGGTATACGGTCTCTTGAAAGACGAGCTGCAGCAGTGCGGCGCCGAATCCTCACAGATCCGGCATTTCGAGACGGAAATGGAATCCTTCATGGACGCTATCGACTGGTCTGCTCCCGGCGATCTCGTCATCATGCTGGCACTGGGTAGTGCTTCGCAGATTCAGGAAAAACTCAAGGCGCTGGGCGCAAAATAAACCCGACGATAGCGTCCGCGACCTGCCGGGTCTTCTGTTTCGACAACACATCGCCTGCCAGTACGTGGTGGCTCGGGTCGCCCGGGTTTTCGATTTCTATTGCCGCTTTTTGACGTGAGCCCGTTTTCTCAAAGACCGACAGCGCAGCGTCAGGCGAGATAACCGTATCCTGCGGTGAATAGAACATCAGCAGCCGTGGCGAAATATCGGCCGGCAGCTGGCGATTTGCGAGGTCCACGAGGCGCATCATTTCGACCGCCGACGTCGTCGGGTAACGGGTCGACCAATACAGCGCCTGTTGCTCGTTGTGAGGTTGCCAGCTGCGCATGTCACCCGCGAACAGTCTCGCGAGTAATGGTCCTGCCGGTCGTGTCAGCCAGGCAGCGCCCGAATCAAGCGGTGCGAAGTTCGGCGATATCATGACGAGTGTATCGACAGCATGCATGGCGGGATGGCCGAGCATGGCGGCAGCAAGCGTTGCGCCTGTCGAGGTGCCAATAACGATGACTCGTTCACCGAGTCGGGACGCGATTGTCAATGCTTCTGTCGCGTCATGCAGCCAGTCTTCCGCCCGCACGGCGACGAGCGGGTCGCGTTCGCGGCCATGGCCGGTCAAACGCGTCTCGAACAGATTGGCGTCAAGCGCGGTCGCCACCATTTCGGCCAGCGGCGCCGTTTCCCGGCGCGTCGCCGAAAAGCCATGCAAGTAAAGGACGGAATACGGCGTCGGAATGCGTTCGCCGAACCAGGTAATGCGCTTTTCGGTGCCCGGTACGAGACCGAAGCGTTCGACGACCTGTCGTTCGCTTGTGGCAAGCCACGTATCAAGGTCATCGGGAAGGGCGAGTTCTGCCATGGCGGGTTGCAGCCGTGCCGGCGTCAGGACCCAGAGCGCCGCGCCCACAATGAATAGCGCAATGATAACTGTGCGCGCCTTATTCAAGGCTGAGTATCTTGTTCCAGTGCTTCCTGGCGACCGGCATGATGGAGAGGCGATTGCCTCTGCGCGTCAGTATCATGTCGTCAAGGCTCTTCTGCGCCTTGATGTCCGCCAGCGTTACGTTTCTTTTCGTCTTCCGGACGAACGCGATATCGACAAGCCACCAGCGCGGATTGTCTCTTTCGCTTTTCGCATCGAAATACTTCGACTTCTTGTCAAATTGCGTCGGGTCCGGATACGGCTTGCTGGCGACTTTTGCAATGCCGACGATGCCCGGTTCCTTGCAACTCGAATGATAAAAAAACACCTCATCACCGACTTTCATGTCGTCGCGAAGGGTGTTGCGTGCCTGATAATTTCGGATGCCGTCCCACATCTCGACACCGTCCCGCTCGAGATCGTCGATGCTGTACGCATCCGGTTCTGATTTGATTAGCCAAAATGCCATATTGTGACTTTCACGTATTGAGCCGTGGTTCTCGGGCTGCGAAGTTTAGCATTATTGCCGGGCGCGATTTGCGCGCGTTTGCTGTGCTAGCATTGCGCCTCGCGCCGTGTCGCCCCATTTAAGGAGGGAAGGTTCAGATGGCCAATATGCTGGCTAATATTTTCGGTTCTTCGCCGGTACAGCCGCTCGAGAAGCACATAGAAGTCGCGTTCCGTTGTGCCAAGAAACTAAGACCCTTGTTTGAGGCCGTGA
Organism: Woeseiaceae bacterium; assembly: GCA_013001045.1. Classification (GTDB taxonomy): domain Bacteria; phylum Pseudomonadota; class Gammaproteobacteria; order Steroidobacterales; family Woeseiaceae; genus UBA1847. The sequence goes on from JABDNG010000058.1 coordinate 20,321, forward strand.
TCGCCGGTGACTGGGACAAAGCGCTCGAGGTTCGGGCAGAGATCGAAGCGCTGGAGCATGAAGCGGATGACCTCAAGAAGGAGATTCGCCTGCACATGCCGAAAAGCCTGTTCATGCCGGTTCCGCGGGAGGACCTGCTGGAGCTCCTGCTCGTCCAGGACAAGATCGCCAACCGCACAAAAGACGTATCCGGCGTGATTATCGGTCGCCGCATGCAGATTCCCGACGCGCTCGCCGACAAATTTGTCGAATTTGTCGACCGCAACATTGATGCGGCGAAGCAGGCGCGCAAGAGCGTGCGCGAACTGGATGAGCTGTTCACGGTGGGATTCAAGGGCGCCGAGGTCTCGCTGGTCGCCGACATGATCGAAAAACTGGACCAGATCGAAACGCACACCGACGAACAGCAGACGGTTCTGCGCGGGGCGTTGTTCGAGATCGAAAAAACGCTGGACCCGATCGATGCGATGTTCCTTTACGAAGTCATCTCACTGACGGGCGAAATCGCCGATATGGCAGAACGGGTCGGTCGACGGCTCGAGCTATTACTCTCTTAATAGAACGATAACAACGGAAGACGGGCGGGGCGATGCGCCCCGGGGACGCATAATGGAAGCACAGTACATCTATATCGGCCTCGCGGCCGCGTTTGGCCTGTTCATGGCCTGGGGCATCGGTGCCAACGATGTCGCCAACGCAATGGCAACGTCGGTGGGTTCCAGGGCGCTGACCATCAAGCAGGCGATAATGGTCGCGGCAATTTTCGAATTCGCGGGTGCGGTTCTCGCGGGCGGCGCGGTTACAAGCACGATTCGCAAAGGTATCGTCGATGCCGAGTCGCTAGCCGGTTCGCCGGAACTCCTTGTCTACGGCATGCTGGCCGCATTACTCGCGGCCGGAACCTGGTTGCTCATCGCGTCCCGGAATGGCTGGCCCGTATCGACCACACACTCCATCGTCGGCGCAATTGTTGGATTCGCCGCCGTCGGCATCGGCATGGAGGCCGTGAAATGGGCCAAAGTCGGCACTATTGTCATGAGCTGGGTGGTGTCGCCGCTAACGGCCGGATTTATCGCGTACCTGATCTATCGCAGCGTGCAGCGATTGATTCTCAGCCAGGAGGACCCGCTGGCGAAGGCGAAGCGCTATGTTCCCGTGTATATCTTCCTCGCGGCTTTTACGATGACGCTCGTTACGATCCTGAAGGGCCTTAAACACGTTGGCCTCGAGATCAGTATTAGAGACAGCTATCTGCTGGCAACCACCATAGCCGTCGGCATTGCGGCAGTTGGTGCCTACTTTATCCAACGGATCGAGGCCGATCCCAAAGCCGAGAAGAGCCAGCACTTTTACACGGTTGAGCGTGTGTTCGGCGTGCTTATGGTCGTCACCGCGTGTTCCATGGCATTTGCGCATGGCTCGAACGACGTCGCCAACGCCATCGGTCCTTTGGCCGCGGTAATCGGCATTGCGACAACGGGCGCGATCGCGGCAAAGTCCGCTTTACCGATCTGGGTGCTGATGCTCGGTGGCGGCGGCATCGTCATCGGTCTCGCAACATACGGTCGGCATGTCATTGCCACGGTCGGCGAAAAGATCACCCAGTTGACGCCTAGCCGCGGATTCGCGGCCGAACTGGCGGCGGCGACGACGATCGTAATTGCATCAGGTACGGGGATACCGATTTCGACGACACACACGCTCGTCGGCGCCGTGCTTGGCGTCGGCATGGCGCGCGGTATCGAGGCCATCGACCTGCGCGTGGTCGCGCGGATATTTGTTTCCTGGGTTGTTACGATTCCGGCCGGCGCCTTCCTCGCCATCGTGTTCTTCTTTATCTTCAAGGCCGTACTGCCATAGAGGACGTTACATGCGTGGATCGATAGTTGCGTTTTGCGCGGTCCTTATTGCGACACCTGTCGCGGGGCAGCTCGCTGACGCGCCGGTCGTTCGCTACGAGGACCTGACGCATCCGGTTTTCGGTTCATCCGGCATGGTTGCAGCACAGAACAGCCTGTCAGCCCAGGCCGGTGCGGAAGTACTGGCCGCCGGCGGTAATGCCGTGGATGCAGCCGTCGCTGTCGGCTTTTCGCTGGCTGTAACGCTGCCCCGGGCCGGGAACCTTGGCGGTGGCGGCTTCATGCTGATTCACGATGCGGCCGAGGACCGGGATACGGCGATCGACTACCGCGAAATGGCGCCGCTCGGGGCGAGCCGCGACATGTACCTGGATGCGAACGGCGACGTCGATCCCGTGCGATCGAAGTTCAGTCACCTGGCGTCGGGTGTCCCCGGTACGGTTGCCGGTCTTTATTATGCGCACCAGGAACATGGCCGCCTCCCCTGGAAGCGCTTGTTGCAACCCGCGATACGACAGGCGCGTGACGGCATCATCGTCAGCTATGACCTCGCAGGTTTACTCAAAGCGCGCAAGAAAAGGCTGTGTCGCAATGACGCCGCCTGCGGTTATTTTTACAAGAAGGGTGGCGTTCCTTACGAGGCCGGGGAGCGCCTCTTTCAGAAGGATCTTGCGAGTACGTTGCGACGGATCGCCAGACACGGGCCGAAGGCCTTCTACGAAGGTGTAATTGCCGAACAGATCGACGCGGAAATGCGGCGCGGTGGTGGTCTTGTGGATAAAGCATCGCTGGCCGCGTACACGCCGAAACGTCGCGATGTCGTACGCGGCACGTATCGTGGTTATGACATCGTTACGATGCCGCCACCGAGTTCGGGTGGCGTGCACCTGATCCAGATGCTGAACATTCTCGAGCATTTTCCCGTGGAGCAGCTCGGCGCCGGGTCTGCGGATAACGTTCATTTACTCACCGAGGTGGCGAGACTTGCGTACGCGGATCGCTCCAGGCACCTGGGTGATCCGGACTTCTATCCTGTGCCAGTCGCGTGGCTGACCGGCAAGGACTACGCGAAGGAGCTGGCGGCAACGATTGACATGACCGTTGCGCGCAAGTCCGACGACGTGTTGCCTGGCGTCCTGCCGTTGGCCGAAAGCGAGGATACGACCCACTTTTCCGTTATCGACGTGGACGGCAATGTCGTTTCGAATACCTATACGCTGAATTTTTCGTTTGGTTCGGGCATCGCGGTGCCGGGCGCGGGATTCCTCATGAATAACGAAATGGACGATTTCGTTTCCAAGCCGGGCGTGCCGAATGCGTTCGGTTTGCTGGGCGGCGAGGCGAATTCCGTGACGGCGCTGAAACGCCCCTTGAGTTCGATGACGCCGACAATCGTGTTCACTGATGGCGAGCCATGGTTTGCGACAGGCAGCCCCGGGGGCAGCCGGATCATTACTTCGGTGCTGCAGATGCTGGTCAATGTTTTCGACCACGGCATGAATCTCGCCGAGGCGTCCAGTGCCCCGCGCATGCATCACCAGTGGTACCCGGACGTCCTGCAGCTCGAGTCGGGCTTCAGTCCGGATACCATCGCGCTGCTCAAGGCGCGCGGACACATTATCCAGGACGCCCGCTATTCGATGGGCAGTTTGCAGACCGCCGGGTTTCGAGAAGGTGTTTTTCGCGGCGCATCCGACCCGCGTCGCCCGAATGCCGCCAGCTACGGACCGGCTCAGGTACGCTGACCGGCCTTAGACGGACCGCAGGTACCAGTCGAAGTCGAGCTGGGCGACGGTATTGTGAAACTGGCGACTTTCCTCGCGTCGATTCATCGCAAAATACTTGCAAAAATCCTTGCCGAGGTACTGTGGCAGAATCTTGCTGCGCGCGAACTTGTCGATTGCGGCATCCCAGCGGTTCGGAATTTTCAGCTTCGGGACGATGTGTGCCCCTTGCTCGATCAGAGTGCCTGGATCGCACTTGTTCTTGAGCCCGTAATGCACACCCGCAACGACTGATGCTGCAACGAGATAGGGGTTGGCGTCGGCGCCAGCGGTGCGATGCTCGAAGCGCAGGTTAGCCGCGTCCGACTGCGGGATTCGTATCGCTACGACACGGTGGTTGACGCCCCAGTTGGGTTCCACAGGCGCAAACATGTCGGGCCGCAGGCGCCTGTACGAATTTGCGTTCGGCGCGCAGATGGCGGTGGTCTCCGCCATGGTTTTCAGAAGGCCGCCGACAGCATACCGCAGGCGGGCGGAAAACGGCGGGCTTGCGAGGGTGTCACGCCCTTGCGAAAAATAGTTCTGCCCGTTTCGATCGACCAGGCTCATGTGGATGTGCAGTCCGCTACCCGCATCCTCTTCAAACGGTTTGGCCATGAAGCATGCGACAAATCCGTGTTTGCGTGCCGCCGCTTTGACGGCGCGCTTGAGCAAGACCGCGTGGTCACAAGCGAGTACCGGATCATCGATATGCTTGAGGTTGATTTCGAACTGTCCCTGCGAGTACTCGGCAATCGCGGAGTCGGCCGGGATGTTCTGCGCGTCGCAGTAATCGTAAACGTCGTTCAGGAAATGCTCGATTTCCCAAAGGTCGTCGGGGTGGTAGACCTGAGCCCCGGGTTGCAGGCGTCCAACACCGGGCACGTGCGGCAGGGCAACGGTCGGTCGTTCGGTCTTGGCGTCCAGTAAATAGAATTCGAGCTCCGTGGCCATGACCATCTTGAGGCCCATTTTCCCAAGCGGCTGCATGGCGCGTTCAAGCACGTGTCGGGAATCCGAAAACAATGGCACACCGTCGTCTTCGAACAGCCGAAACAGGGCCTGTCCCATGGCGCGTTCCGCCCACGGCACCGGCGCGATGCTGCCGGGGACGATTTCCGCGAACACATCGGGATCGCCGTCATCCTCGCCGTAGGGAATGCCCGACACGGTTTCTCCGAGGGCGGTGAGCAACGTGGTGCCGGCGCAAAACCAGAAGCCGTCCTTGATGACTTTTTCGAAGTCGTCCTGCCGTATGCGTTTGCCTTTGAGTATGGCGTTGAGATCCGGAATCAGCAGTTCCATTGCCTGGAAAGGGCCGTGTTTGCGCTGACGGCTGCGCAATTCGGCGCGTAACGTGGTCGCGATCGATTTTGCCATCGAGGTTCCCAAAGCGAGGAAATGCGGAGTCTCCGAGGATCAACGATTTTTCGGTGCGCCGCAACAAAGCATCTGCTACCATAATATGGAACTTGAGAGCACAATATGGAATACAAAAAGACGGACAAAGCCCCGCCGCAGGGTGCGCAGGCGGCCCTGCGTGCGCTGCGGCTATTGAAGCTGTTCACGCCCGAGCAGCCCGAGCTGCAACTCGCCGAGGTCAGCGGTCGCGCCGGCCTGAACAAGACGACGACACATCGCTTGCTTCAGGCCCTGCACAGCGAATCGATGCTGGACCGAAACGCGTCCAACGGCGCCTATCGGCTCGGACCCGCGCTCATGGCGCTCGGCGTGCAGGCGTTGTCGAGCAACGACCTCAGGCTTCGCGCGAGGCCGTTGTTGAAGCGGCTGGCTGAGGACAGCGGGGAAACGGCGACGCTCGAAGTGCCGATCGACGACACGATGTTGATTCTTGACGAAGTGACGGGCAGCCACTTCGTAGGTGCCGCCGGCAACGTGGGTACGCGTTGGCCGATTCATGCCACATCGACCGGCAAAGCGCTTATCGCGTTCGATGAACTCGGCGTGGACCGATTGAGTGAACAACTCGCCTCACTGACGTCGCGGACTATCACGAATCGTCGTCACCTCGAAGATCAGATTCGGGAAATCCGCCGGCGAGGTTTTGCCGAAACCGTCGACGAACTCGAGGACGGTTTTTCGGGCGTGGCGGCCGTCGTACGTGGTGGCACTGGGCAGGTGCTCGGGGCGTTGTCGATTTGTGGTCCGACGCAAAGGCTCTCGAAAGTCCGCAGGGCGAGCCTCGGAGCAACCTTGTGTACGGCTGCAGAGCGCCTGCAGCCCCGTTATTGATGGCTTGTGCCATGCTAGAATCCTTGCCACCGTCCCGGTAATCCACAAGCGTATTTATGTCTCCGAATCCTCTCATTGGCGTGCCGGCAGATCGGCGTGTACTGGACCCACACCCTTTTCAGATGGTGGGCGAGAAATATCTCAAGGCTCTGACAAAGGGCTCCGAGGCATTGCCATTGATAATGCCGGTCATGGCGGACGATGTTGATATCGATGAATTGTTGGGCCGGTTCGATGGTATTTTCCTGACGGGCAGCTACTCGAACGTGGAGCCGCATCACTACGATGGCGATCCGAGTGCGGAAGGAACGCTGCACGACCCGCATCGCGACGCGATGACGCTGCCGCTGGCGAGAAGGGCGCTCGAGACGGGGGTGCCGGTGCTGGCGGTTTGTCGTGGTTTTCAGGAGCTGAATGTCGCACTCGGTGGGACCCTGCATCAAAAGGTGCATGAAGTAGCGGGCTACCATAATCACCTCGAAAACAAGGACGATCCGCTGGAGAAGCAGTACGGCCCCTCACACCCGGTTAACCTGGTCGACGGTGGCTTGCTGCGTGGACTGGCGGGCGTTGATACCGTCATGGTCAATTCGCTGCATGCGCAGGGCGTGGCGCAGCTCGCACCCGGGGTTTGTGTCGAAGCGGTTGCTGACGATGGATTGATCGAAGCGTTTCGCGTCGATGATGTGCCGGGATTCGCGCTGGCTGTGCAGTGGCATCCGGAATGGCAAGTAATGCAGAATGAATTCTCGAAAGTAATATTCAAGGCGTTTGGCGATGCGTGCAGAGTGCGCGCGGGCCGGCGACAGGTGTAATGTGAGTGACGATGAGGTCTTTCAACATTGGTTGAAAAAACGGAACATACAAGACGTCGAGGCGTTCGTGCCCGACATGGCGGGTTCAGCCCGCGGTAAGGTGGTTCCCGCCGACAAGTTCGGCGCGGGTGAAATGAAGATGCCCGAGGCGATTTTCTCGCAAACGATTTCCGGCGATTACGTTGATGACGCATCCAACGTGGAGGACCGGGATATGCTGCTGGTGCCAGATCCCACGACCTTGCGTCCGGTCCCCTGGGCATCGGACCCGGCGGCGTCTGTGTTCCTTGACTGCTATCACCGCGACGGCTCGGCCGTTGCGAAGTCGCCGCGTATTGTACTGCGCAATGTGCTGGCGAAATATGAGGCTCGCGGATGGATACCTGTCGTTGCGCCGGAGGTTGAATTCTATCTGTTGAGTCCGCACTCGGATCCCAACGACGAAGCTGAACCACCCGAGGGCCGCCTTGGCTGGACCGAGGGCGCGCGCCAGCCGTACAGCATCGACACGATGAACGACTTCGATCCGTTCATCAATGACGTCTACGCCTATTGCGAAGCACAAGGCATCAACATCGATACGCTGTCGCAGGAAATGGGCCCCGCGCAGTTCGAAATCAACTTCTTACACGGTAACGCGCTCGAGAACGCCGACCAGGTGTTCCTGTTCAAGCGCACCATTCGCGAGGCTGCGATCGAACACGAGATGCATGCGACGTTCCTGGCGAAACCGATGGCAGAGGATGCGGGCAGTGCCCTGCACATCCATCAGAGTGTCATCGACAAGCAAGGCAACAACGTCTTTTCGAATCCGAATGGTGAAGCCAGCGATTTGTTCTATGGATTCTTGGGTGGCCTGCAACGCTACATGCCCGAGGCAATGCTCGTGTTCGCGCCGTACGTTAATTCTTATCGGCGATTCATGAACCCGGACTCATCACCCGTCAACCTGGCCTGGGCGGTTGACAATCGCACGGTTGGGTTGCGCGTGCCGGATTCAGACCCCGACAATCGGCGCATCGAAAATCGGCTGGCAGGTTCGGATGTTAATCCGTACCTGGTTATCGCCGCATCGCTGGCATGTGGTTATCTCGGCATGGTCGAGGGCCTCAAGCCGACCGAGGCGATCGTAGGTAGCGCGTACGGCAGCGACTTCGAACTGCATCGTCACATTTATTCAGCAATAGGTGCATTGCGAGAGAGTGAGGCCATGCGTAGCGTACTGGGTGACGAATTTGTCACGGCCTACACGGCAGTGAAAGATGATGAATACCGGGAATTTCAGGAGATCATCACGCCCTACGAACGTGAGATCCTGATGTTCAACGTCTGATCGCAGATGTCTCAAATCGGACATTCGTTTCAGCATGTGGTTATTGCGCGAAGTCCGTCGATCGGCCGGTTACCATGGATGGATTCCGGATTGAATGAGGCAGGAATCTCCTGTGCGAGGTGAGTAATGGCAGCGATTGAAAAACGGTCCCGTGAGGATTGGCAGGAGCTCGACAAAGAACACCACCTGCATCCGTTTACGGATCACAAGAGCCTGCACCAGAAGCGATCGCGAATCATTACGCGCGCTGACGGCGTGTACATCTATGATGCCGACGGCAACAGGATTCTCGACGGCATGTCAGGGCTTTGGTGCGTGAATGCCGGCTACGGCCGGCAGGAATTGATCGATGCCGCGACCGCACAGATGAAGGAGCTGCCGTACTACAACAATTTCTTTCAGTGCGCACACCCGCCTTCAATCGAACTGGCCTCGATGATTCAGGACATCAGCCCACCGCAATTCAATCGTGTGTTTTTTGCGGGCTCGGGTTCAGAATCCAATGACACCATCGTGCGCATGGTTCGCACCTATTGGGATCTCATGGGCCAGCCCGGACGCCATACGATTATCAGTCGCCACAATGCGTATCATGGCTCCACCGTAGCGGCGGCAAGTCTCGGCGGCATGAAGCCGATGCACAAACAAAGCGGCTTGCCGATCCCCGGCATCGTGCACGTTGATCAACCCTACTGGTTTGGTAGCGACCGCAGTCTATCGCCCGACGAGTTCGGTCTTGCGACTGCGCGCTCGCTCGAAGAAAAAATCAAGGAAGTGGGGCCGGACACGGTAGCGGCGTTTATTGCTGAGCCCATCCAGGGTGCCGGCGGCGTCATCGTGCCACCCGACACCTACTGGCCCGAGGTTCAACGTATTTGTGATGAATACGGAATACTGCTGATCTCTGACGAGGTCATCACCGGGTTCGGACGACTCGGCGAGTGGTTCGGTGCCGATTATTTCCAGACGCGACCGGACTTCATGCCATTCGCGAAAGGCGTAAGCTCGGGTTACCTGCCAATAGGCGGTGTCCTCGTCAGCGACCGCGTTGCGGACGTGTTGATCGAGAAGGGCGGTGAATTCTTCCACGGCTACACCTATTCGGGTCACCCTGTCGCATGCGCGGTGGCTATCGCCAACATCAAGTTGATTCAAAACGAAAACCTCGTTGAGCGCATCAAGAACGACATCGGACCGTATCTGCAGGAGAAGTGGCGTGCGCTCGGCGAGCACCCGCTGGTCGGCGATACTCGTATGGTTGGGCTCATGGGCGCTTTTGAAATCGTCAAGAGCAAGGAAACGTTGCAACGATTCGACAAGAAGCAGGGCGCCGGTGCCGTCTTCCGCGATACATTGATCGAGGACGGAGTTTGTATGCGCGCTGTCGGCGATACCATTATTTGTGCGCCGCCTTTCGTACTCTCTCATGCGGAAGCCGATGAGATGGTCGAGAAGACCTGGAATACGTTGGAGCGGACGCAGAAGGAATTAACCGCCTGATGCGGGAATAAGGAGCTGGGCTTTGGATAAACACGATAGTGACTTCGCGATTACGCGCGACAGCCTGTACGGCACGACACCCGAGCCTACCTATGCCGGCATTACCTCGTTCATGCGGCGTAAATATACGAAAGACCTCACGGGCGTCGACGTGGCCGTCACGGGCATTCCCCTGGACACGGCAACGACGAACCGGCCGGGTGCGCGCTTCGGACCACGCGCGATTCGCAGTGCGTCATCGATCATGGCCTGGGAAAGACCCTACGGCATGGAGTTCGATCCTTTTGACAAACTCGCTGTCGCCGACGTCGGTGACTGTTATTTCGATTTCGGACGACCGGAAAACGTGCCCGACGAAATCGAGGCGCATGCCTGGAATATTATTAATGAAGGGCCGGGGCTGTTGACGCTGGGCGGCGACCACTTCGTCGCCTATCCGTTGCTCAAGGCCCATGCCAGGAAATTCGGCGCACCGTTATCGCTGTTGCACTTCGACGCGCACAGTGACACCTGGGCGGACGAAAACGATCGAATTGATCACGGCACGATGTTCTATTGGGCGGCCAAGAATGGGATCGTCGATCCCGCAACGTCGGTTCAGATCGGTCTGCGCACAAGCAATCCCGATACGCTCGGCTTCAACGTGCTCGATGCAGCCTGGGTCCACGAGCACAGCATCAACGCGGTTATCGAGGAGATCCGCAAGCACCTGGGCGACAGGCCGGTTTATGTGTCGTTCGACATCGATTGTCTCGACCCCAGTGTTGCGCCCGGCACGGGTACACCGGTCTGTGGCGGACTGACCAGCCACCAGGCCATGTCCATCTTGCGTGGGCTGAAGGGTATCAACGTCGTCGGCATGGACGTAGTCGAAGTCGCGCCGGCCTACGACGTTGGCGAAATAACGGCACTCGCTGCCAGCCATCTGGCGATGGAGATGCTGTACCTGTACGCCTGCCGCCCGGCCGGGTAAAGCGCGGCATCCATGGCCGGCGCCCGCGAACACACTTCATCCTACTACGCAGCCACCGCGAATAGTGCGACGTGCTACGAGACCCTGAAAGGTGAGCATCGCTGTGATGTCGCGATCGTCGGTGGCGGATTCACGGGCGTGTCCGCGATGCTGCATCTCGCCGAACGTGGCTACGATGTCGCATTGCTCGAGGCACATCGTATTGCCTGGGGCGCGTCCGGCCGCAACGGCGGTCAATTGATCGACGGCTTCGTTGAAGAAGACAAGATCGAAAAACGCCTTGGTGCCGACGCCGCCAGCATTGCGTATGAGATGGGGCTCGAGTGCCGCGATATCGTTGTGGAACGAATCAACAGGTACTCGATCGACTGTGACCTGAAGTTCGGCTATCTCGATCTTGCACTGACTAACCGCGATCTCAAAGATTTCCAGAAGACCCGTGATGCGAAGGAGAGATGTGCCTATCCGCATGAGGTTCGCCTTATTAAGAAACAGGATATGCGGGCGTACATCGGCTCGGATCGCTACCTGGGCGGCCTGGTGAATATGGGTAACGGCCACCTACATCCGCTGAACCTCTGCATTGGCGAAGCGCAGGCTGCGACCGAGCTCGGCGCACGCGTTTTCGAGCAGTCTCCTGTCACGCGCGTGCACAATGGCAGTGCGCCGCGTGTTGAGTCGCCGCATGGCGTCGTGCATGCCAAAAAGATTCTGCTTGCCGGCAACGCGTATCTCGGCAAGACAGAACCAAGGCTCGCCGGCGCCGTGATACCCGCAGGAAGCTATATCATCGCGACTGAGCCGTTGACCGACACGCTGGCGACGGAGTTGTTACCCCGTGACATGGCGTGTTGTGATCAGCGCGCAGCCCTGGATTACTTTCGATTGTCGGCCGATAAGCGGATGTTGTTCGGTGGCTTGTGCAATTACTCGGGTCGTGTGCCAGACAGCATCACCGCCTCGTTGCGACCCAATATGTTGACCGTGTTTCCCGAACTCGCGGACGCTCGCATCGACTACGAGTGGGGCGGCGACATAGCAATAAGCATGAATCGTGTCCCACAGCTCGGTCGAATCGAGAACAATACCTATTACGCTCAGGGCTATTCGGGTCACGGCGTCGCGCCAACACATCTCGCCGGAAAGATACTTGCAGATATCGTGGCGG
>JABDNG010000086.1 GCA_013001045.1 Woeseiaceae bacterium
CGTCAGCCGAACGTCGCCACGGTAAGCGCCGAATTCTTCGACACGGACGCGCGCTTCATGCCCGCGGAGTTGTAGGGCATCGCGATTTCTCCGTTGCTCGTTACGGCGACCACCCCGGCGTCGCCACCAAGCCGTTTTACTTCGTCGAGCATTTCGTCGATCGCATCGAGCAATGTAAGGCCGGAGCGATAGCGAAATGCAATTGCGGCCGCACCGCCCGCACGGATGATGTGTTCACCGGTGCCCGTACAGGAGACGGCAAGATTTTCGTCAGACCACGTGCCGGGGCCAATGAGTGGCGTATCACCGATGCGGCCTTCAAGTTTGCCGAAGGTGCCGCCCGTGGAGGTCGCTGCGGCCAGCCCGCCGCAACTGTCGAGCGCGACGGCGCCGACGGTGCCGTGGGCAATGTCCTTGATGTCATCGTTGGTCACGCCGATGGGGAGGGTGTAATAAGTTTTCGGGTTCGATACTTCGGCGAAATTGTTGCTGCGGGCAAATGCCGCTGCCCCGTTGCCGGCCAACAGGACGTGAGGCGTCTTTTCCATGACACCGCGTGCAACCTGCACCGGACTTACGAAGTCTCGCAAAGCAGCCACGGCGCCGGCCTCGCGGGACTGGCCATCCATGATCGATGCATCGAGTTCGACATAGCCGGCGCTGTTGGGTGCTGAACCGCGGCCCGCAACGTACAGGCCGCAGGTCTCGAGTTCTGCAACGGCATGCTCGACGACGTCGAGCGCGCGATCACCGCCCGCCAGCATGCGCCCACAGTCCTCGGCAAGTTTCTTTAAGTGCGCTTCGGTAACCGCGTAGTCGCGACCGGCGACGGCGCCAGCGCCGCCCTGTAACGCCAGCGCGTAGTTCTCGTTGCTTTTTGACATCCCGCTAATCTACACCAATTCGGGGCGAGCTACTCGCTGCGCTGCGGGATGTCCTCGTTGAGCATCAGGGCGCGCACGAAGCGCACGGGCGGTGAGCCGTAGGATAGCGCCTGGTCGTGATAACGGCGCAGCGTAAATTCATCACCCCACGCCGCCTCGACGGCTCTTCGCATCTCGATGTGTTCCTGGTAACCGACGAAGTAGGTAGAGAGTTGTGCCGATGTCAGCTGTGCTCGCACCCACTTACCTGCTGCTTCACGCTCTTCCTGAAATCCACCTTCGACCATCAGTTTCATCGCGGCCTCGCGCGTCATGCCGCCGACATGGATGGCCGAGTCGATAATCGCGTTGGTCACGGCGCGCAGATACCATTTGAGATTGATGAGTTTCATGAGCGGATCGTGGTTCAGGTAGCCCTCTTCGACCATCATCTGCTCGGCATAGACACCCCAGCCCTCCACGAACGGCCCCGACCAGAGAACGCTGCGCAAGGTCGACGGATAGCGATTGCTGAGCGCCAGCTGCAGATAATGTCCCGGTACGCCTTCATGGATGGTCAGGTCCTGGATTGACAACATGTTGTATTCGCGCAGGAACGACTCGACTTGTTCATCCGTCCAGTCGGTGGGTAACGGAGCGACGGCATAGAACGCGGACTGGCCTTTGTCGAGCGGCCCTGGCGGATCAAGATAGGCGACCGTCACGCCACGCTGAAACTCCGGCATGATGATGATCTCGACAGGATCGTCCGGCACCGTAACGATATCGTGTTCGATCACAAATTCGGTAGCCTGCTGTAGATAGTTTTTGGCGACATCGACGATGCCGTCTCGTGGTGGAAGTTTCTTGTAAGCCTGCTCGAGCGCTGCTCGAATAATTGCCTGCCTGTAAGCCTCGTCCGGAGCGTCGGGGAACGTCGTGAACGGGTGTTTCTCGACGTAGACGATCTTTGCGACTTCGTACATGGCATTTCGCACGGCCTCGAATTCGCGCTCGGCCCTCGCCGTAATCTCCCGGCGATTCAACGGTGAGTTCAGGGCAAACGCCAGTTTGGTGTCATAGAGTTCGGCGCCAATTCGAAATTCGCCATTTGCTTTGGGCAGCAGCTCTTCTTCCAGCCACGACTGGTGGTCAGTAACGGCGTTCCTGGCCGTCTCGATCGCGGCGTCGAGACGCACTTGTTGCTCGGTTGACAGAGCATCCATGACCGGAACGATCATCGTATCGATGATGGAGATCAGACCGAGATTCTGCTGCACCGCCGTCTCGGCATGAATTTTCGGCACGCGAGCCGGTTCGAGCGATGCACGCGCCTGCTGCAGAAATCGCGGAACCTGTTCCAGGCGTGATGTTGCGCTGATCAATCGCGTTCCAAGCGGCGCGAAGTCACGCGCGACAAGCCCGTATATGGCGGAACCCGCGATGTTGACGTAGTAAAGTGGATTCCACGCCCACTCCTGTAGCTCATCAAGCGACCAGAGGCTGGATTCGAGATTGTGCAGGAGCAGCTCGGCGTCGACCTGGTTCGCTCGTGACAGCGCATCCCGGTCGATAGCGTTTAGCGCTGTTGCATAGTCGCGAAGCAACGCCCGGGTGTTGTCACGCGCCGTTGTATCAACCTGGTCGAGGAGGCCATCGGCAGCGTGGTCGCCGATCAAGGTCGCGTTAACCGGAGAGAATTTGCCGAGGTCGCTAATGTACTTGTTTGCGAGTGCCTCGAATGCCTCGTCCGCCGGGGTCGCGGCAACGGCAACTCCGCAAAGCAGGAGAATGCTTAGGGTAAGGATCAGTTGTTTCACAGCTGTGCCCTGGGCGTTATTGGCTTGCGCCAAACCTTAGCACGGCCATGGCAACGCTGTACTATCCAGTCATGCTCCGCTTTCTTGTTGTTTTGATGTTGCCGTGTTTCGTTCATGCAGAGGCGCTGGTGGACGAGCGCATACCGGCCTACGTGATCCGCTTGCCGGCGTCCGTGCAATCGGTCTTCGTTGCCGAGACGTCGACTGCAACGTTTTATCGCTTTGCGCGCGGTCCTGGAAACACGATCGACAAACGGGGCGCGACCTATATGTCGATCGGCGAGAACGGCGATGGCAAACAACGTGACGGCGATCGGCGAACGCCGCTCGGTATCTACTTCGTCACCGAGCAGCTGGATACGAGCAAGCTGCATGAAAAATACGGCCTTACGGCATTCACGCTCGATTATCCCAATGCCTGGGATCGCCGCATGCAACGCACCGGCGACGGCATCTGGATTCATGGTGTCGACCGTCGTGCTGGAAAACGACCGCCGCGCGATACAGATGGCTGCATCGCGCTACCGAACGACGTACTCGCGATGCTCGAAAGCCAGTTTGCGGCGAATGCGACGCCCGTCGTTATCGCCCGCGAAATAAACTGGGTCGATCCGGGCGAGCTCTCGGCGACGCGTCGCGAGCTGGACGCTGCCGTGTCCTTGTGGGCGAACAGCCTGCGGGATGGCGACTTGTACACCTATCTCTCGCTATACGACGACAACTTTCGACATTGGGGTATGGACAAGACGGAATGGACTGCGCTTCAGACCGAGACGCTGGGCTCGCGTTCGATTCGAAAAGTCACCGTCGGCGAATTGCTGCTGCTGGCGGACCCGGCTGAGGATGGCATGTACCTGAGTCGCTTTCGACTGGGCGTAACGGAGGGCACGAACACTGTCGAGGTGACCAAGCGCCTTTACTGGCGTGCCGGGCGCAGCACCTTGACGATCATTGCCGAGGACAGCGGCTAGCGCAGGCTCTCGCGCAAGACCAGTTCGTCCACCAGTTCCATGAGCTTCGGATAGCTGCCGGCTTCTGCCGCCCCAGCGCGATACTTGCCGTTGACGACCATCGCCGGGACAGAAGCGATGCTGTAGCGACGGGCGAGATCGTCGGCAACACGCAATTTCTGATTAACCTCGAACGAGTCCCAGGTGGCCTTGAACTGTGCCTCGCTGACGCCGAAGCGCACGAACAATTTCTGGATGGCTGCTTCGGTGGTCATACGATTTCCACGGCGATGGTATTCCTGAAAAATGCTCTCGCGGAAACCGCCTGGATCCTTGATGACGCCATTGCGTACCAGGACTTCCTCGGTGTAATAAAGCTGTCCGTGCAGTCGTACCAGCGCATTCCAGGTGGCTGGAACGCGGACAAAACGGACATTGGAGTCCTTGTTTTCTACCCAGCTGTCGATGTACGGCTCAAGGTCGTAACAATGCGGGCAGCCGTACCAGAAGAACTCGGCGACCTCGATCTTGTCGGCGCCGCCGACGGTGGGTTGCGTCGGCACCATACGCGCGTAGTGCTGACCTTCTTTGAATTGCCATTCGCGCGGGGCGACAGGCGGCTCGGCGACCGCCAGGACAATGGCCTCATCGGCAGGTGCATCCTCGGCCGCAGACTCCTCTACGACTTCAAGCGTTTCCGACGTTGCTTCATCGGCGCTCGTCGCCGCTTCTTCCTGAGCGACGTCCGCCGTCTGTTCCGCCGCAACGGCGGCCTCTTCAATGGGCGCGACGGCCGCTTCTTCCTTACTGCAAGCGTGCAAGCCCAGTAGCCCGACAATGAGCAACAACGGACCAATAAGTTTCAGGTATTTCATAGAGACTTCCGATCTTCGGTGCAGGTAGATTATTTCAGGCCTTGCACATAGGACGAGACTGCTTTGATATCGTTACTACCGAGACGCGCGGCGATGTCGCGCATCATACGGGTCTTGCCATCGGTGTCGCGGGTTTCAGCCGCATAGTCCCGCAATTGTTTGGCGGTGTAGGCCGCATGCTGACCCTTCAACGCGGGATACTTTGCCGCCGGATTACCGCGACCAGTCGGGCCGTGGCAAGCCATGCAAGCGGCCGTGCCGTTCTGCGCGTCACCGCCACGGTACAGTGCCTCACCACGGGCAACGAGGCTGGCGTCGGCGACCGACTGCGCGGCAGCCGGCAGGCTCTCGAAGTACACGGCGAGATCCGCCATGTCCTGCTCGGACAGCAACATCGCCTGGCTCGACATCAGCGGATCCTTGCGGCTGCCGTTCTTAAAGGCCATCAGTTGTGCGCGAATGTAGGGTGCGTTCTGCCCCGCAATGTTCGGCCAAAGCGCGCTCGCGCTGTTGCCCTCAGGCCCGTGACACGCGGTACAGGTCAGGGCTTTCGCTTTGCCGGCGTCGGCCGAACCCGAGACCAGGCTGTCCGCGTGTGCGGGCGCTGCTGCCAGTGCCAGACCGGTCAGCGTGAAGATCAGAGCGAGCATGTTTTTCATAGATTCTAACCGTAACTTCCCTGGCGACTGCCGCAGCGATCGCCTGATTTAATGTCTTGTTTTGGCACCGACAATCCGAGTCGCTCCGGATAGCGGCAGCGAAGGGTCGGAAGGCGTTTGAGCACCTTGCTGCGCGGCCTCGAACCCGTCAGACTTGCATTCCGGTTCTGACCTCAGCGCCCAAATTATACACACAATCGTCAGGGCGTACTCCAATGTCACAGTACCCAGAAGCCCATTTTATCAAGAGTGCCAACGCCCCTGAACAGTTCGTCCCGGACATCGGAGCGGAGGTCGCGTTCGCTGGCCGCTCGAATGCGGGCAAGTCCAGCGCAATCAACGTCATCGTCAATCGACGGCAGTTTGCCAGGACCAGCAAGACGCCGGGCCGGACGCGGCTCGTCAATTTTTTCGGCCTGCGCGATGAACAACGACTGGTGGACTTGCCGGGCTACGGCTTTGCAAAGGTGGCGGACAAGATGCGTCACCATTGGGCGGACCTCATGGCCGACTATTTCGAAATGCGCCAGAGCTTGCGCGGCATGTTCCTGATTGTCGACATTCGGCGGCAGCTGACGGATTTCGATCGGCAAATGCTGAGCTTCGCCGACACCGTTGGATTACCGGCGCACATCCTGCTGACAAAGACCGACAAGTTGAAACGCGGTCAGGCGGCCAAGGCGCTTCTTGAGGTACGTCGTGATCTCGACGACGCCGTAACGGTGCAACACTTTTCGGCGTTGAGCCGACTCGGAGAGGAAGAGGCGCGGGCGAAGCTCGAGGACTTCCTGAACTCGCCGGGTGCTGCATAAGAAAGCCCCGAAGCACCTTCTTTCGGAAGGCACCCCGGGGCCAAATAACGCAACCGGCTTGGGGTTGCCAGGTTGCACGCCTGCTTAAGGGAGGTAAACAGGCGAGTGACTTACGCACTCAGGAAATTAGAGGCTCAAGCGGCATCCGAGTTCCGGAACTTTTATAAGTAATTGAAATAAAAAAGAATATAGTTTAGATCGAGTCTAATCTTAATGCGCCTCGTCCCAGTTCAGGCCGACGCCCACGTCGACCTTGAGTGGCACGGACAAATCGGCGGCCGCACACATCAAATCGACGACGTTATCGCGAACGGCGCCAACCTTCTTTTCGTCGACCTCGAACACCAGTTCATCGTGTACCTGCATGATCATGCGCGTGCCCGGTTGGCCCTTCTTGATCCAGTCGTGCACGCTGATCATGGCTCGCTTGATGATGTCGGCGGCGGTGCCCTGCATCGGCGCGTTAATCGCGCTGCGCTCCGCATACTGGCGTCGCTGAGCGTTACGCGCATTGATCTCGGGCAGGTAGAGTCGGCGCCCGAACACGGTCTCGACATAACCTTGTTCACTGGCAGTCTGACGGATGTTGTCCATGTACGCCTTCACGCCCGGATATCGATCGAAGTACAGATCGACGTAAGCCTGTGCCTCGCCGCGTGAAATGCCGAGTTGTTTCGCGAGGCCGAAGGCCGACATGCCGTACATCAGTCCGAAATTGATGGCTTTGGCCGAGCGGCGCTGATCATCGGTAACGTCTTCGAGCGCCAGTTCGAACACCTCGGCCGCCGTGGCACGATGTACGTCCTGCTCTTTGGCAAAGGCGCCAAGCAATCCCGGGTCGGCGGACAAATGCGCCATGATCCGGAGTTCGATCTGCGAATAGTCCGCGGCGAGAAGCACCTGGCCCTTGGGCGGCACGAATGCTTGTCGAATACGCCGTCCTTCGGGTGTGCGAATCGGGATATTTTGCAGGTTGGGATCGGTCGATGACAAACGACCGGTTGCCGCCACGGCCTGGTGATAGGACGTGTGAATGCGGCCCGTGCGCGCATTGATCTGCAGTGGCAGCTTGTCGGTATACGTGCTTTTGAGTTTGCTGACGCTGCGATACTCGAGGATGACCGCCGGCAACTCATAGTCGTTGGCCAGTTCAACGAGAACATCCTCAGCGGTCGAAGGCTGTCCTTTCGGCGTCTTGCGTATGACCGGCAGCTCGAGTTGCTCGAACAGTATCTGCTGCAGCTGTTTCGGCGAGCCAAGATTGAACGGTCCGCCGGCGAGTTCGTGCGCTTTGGATTCGAGTTCCACCATTTTTTTTGCGAGCCCACTGCTTTGCTTCGTGAGCATCTTTCGATCGACAAAGACCCCGGTCTCTTCCATCTCCAGGAGCACGGCGACGAGCGGTTGCTCGATCTCTTCGTAGACCTTGCGCAACGTTGGCTGCGCACTCAGCTGTTCCCAGAGCGCGCCATGCAGCTGCAGCGTGATGTCGGCATCCTCCGCGGCGTAGGGCGCGGCCGTTTCGAGATCGACCTGGTTGAAGGTCAGCTGCTTCGCCCCTTTGCCGGCGACATCTTCATAGTGAATCGTTTCCTTGCCCAGGTACTGCCTTGCGACAGAATCCATGTCGTGGCGTGTGGCGACGCTGTTCAGTACATAGGACTCGAGCATAGAGTCAAATTGCATGCCGCCGAGCGCGACGTCATAGCGCCGCAAAATGTGGGCATCGTACTTGAGGTGATGGCCAACTTTCTTGCGGCCGTCATCTTCGAGGAAGCGCTGCAGTTTCTTCAGGACCTTGGCGCGTGGTAGCTGGTCCGGCGCGCCCGGGTAGTCGTGGGCGACCGGTACGTAACAGGCTGCACCGCTGTTCACCGAGAGCGAGAATCCGACAATTTCGGCTTCCATGTAGTCGAGACTCGTCGTTTCAGTATCGAACGCCGTGAGTTTCGCCTTGTTGATTTTCTTGATCCACCGATCAAGGGCTTCCCACGTCAGCACGGTTTCGTAGTCACCTTTTTCTTCCGAAGCGGGCGCCGCCGGTTCGTCTGCGTTTTCATCAAGGAGACGAAGCAACGAACGCAATTCGAAGTGGCTGTACAATTTGCGCAGCGCATCGTTGTCCGCTTCGCCTGCTTTGAGGTCGTCGATGCCGACCGCGAGGTCGACGTCTTTGCGGATAGTCGCGAGTGCCTGTGACAATCGAAGTTTATCGACGTTATCGCGAAGGCTTTCGCCCACCTTGCCCTTGATTTCCTCGCCGCGCTCGACGATGCCGTCGGCGCTGTCGTAAAGGTTGAGCCATTTCGCGGCTGTTTTCGCGCCCACCTTCGGCACGCCCGGGATATTGTCCGAGGTATCTCCAACCAGGGCGAGATAGTCGACGATCTGTTCAGGAAAGACGTCGAATTTGGCTTTTACGGCGTCGCGATCCAGTCTGGAGTCGTCCATCGTGTTGACGAGTGTCACTTTATCGTTGACGAGTTGTGCAAGGTCCTTGTCACCCGTCGAGACCAGGACTTTTAGCCCATGGCCGGCAGCCTGCTCACACAAGGTGCCAATGACATCGTCGGCCTCCACGTCGGCGACGCGCAGTAACGGCAGTCCCATGGCCTGGACGGCGTCGAGTATTGGCTGAA
>JABDNG010000103.1 GCA_013001045.1 Woeseiaceae bacterium
CCCATCTCCCGAACGAGCCCAACCAGTAACGGCATTTTGTCCTCGTTGGACGGGAAAAATATGGCCTGGCGCACGCGGTCGGCCGTCACCTTGTCAGGCTCAATACGTATCAGTTCGGGTTCGTTCATGTGCTCGTAGGCGAGTTCCATGACGCGTTGAGACAAAGTTGCGGAAAAAAGCATGTTGAGGCGCTTGTCGGGCGCCGGGAGCCTGCGCAGCAAATACCGAATATCCTTGATGAAACCGAGATCAAACATCCGGTCGGCTTCGTCGAGGATCGCCACCTCAACCTGGTCGAGTTTGAAGACGCCCTGCTTAAAGTAATCAATGATGCGGCCGGGTGTGCCAATCAGCAGGTCGACGCCGTCCTGGAGCGTCTTGCGCTGCTTTTCATAGTCTGTGCCGCCGAACGCGATGCCGATTTTGAGTCCGGTATGTTTTCCCAGGACCTCGGCATCGTTTGCGATCTGAACGGCCAACTCGCGCGTGGGCGCGAGCGCAAAGAGCCTGGGCTGGCGTTTCTCCCCTGCCGTCGCCGGCGTTTTCAAGAGTTTTTCGTAGGCGGCTATCAGGAATGCGGCGGTCTTGCCGGTTCCCGTCTGTGCCTGGCCGGCGACGTCGTGCCCCTTCAGCGCAATGGGGAGGGTGCTTGCCTGGATGGGTGTGCAGAACTCGAAACCCGCGTCACGGATACCTGCCCGCACACTGTCTTGCAGCGGCAGGGTATCGAATCTGAGGTCGCTCAGATGGTTTTCAGACATAGCAATGAGACCAGAAAATGTTCGTCAAAAGCTTGCAAAATGGCTCGCGAAGCGGTCAAATTAGCGCTAATTCGACGCGACCGCCGTCGCACCCGCCAATTTCGATTTCCTAAACGATCCAGAAAGAAGCCGGAAACAGCCGGAATTAGCCGGCCTTAAAGCTGCGACATATTGCCTGATAGTTGAGGCAGCGTCATCACGTTTTTGCAATGTTCGTTAGTCAAACAACCAGACAACGGGCAAAACCACAATCCATTAACACTTTCATTTGGAGGAAGTAGCCGGTGAGCGACAATATTGTGCACACATCGGACGGCACATTCGAGGCCGACGTATTACAGAATGACAAGGCAGTCCTGCTCGACTTTTGGGCGGAATGGTGCGGTCCTTGCAAGATGATTGCGCCACTGCTGGAGGAGGTCGCCGTATCTCATTCGGACAAGCTTGCGGTCGTCAAGCTGAATGTCGACGAAAACCCGAACATAGCTCAGAAGTTCGGTATTCGCAGCATTCCGACATTGATGTTGTTTAAAGACGGTGCCGTGCAGGCGCAAAAAATGGGTGCGATGCCGAAATCGCAGCTGGAAGAGTTTCTGGACACTAATCTGTGAGAGGGTATTTGGGTACTTCAACGAAAAATCGCCCGCATAAATCGGGCAACAAAAACAAGGGCAATCCGAATCGCCGTCGTCGACGACGACCGCAACATAGCGAGTATCCTGATGACGACGAGAGCAGTCTCGACGTAATCACGCCGGAGCAGCTCGAGCAAAGCAAGAACATCATGAACCTGTCGGAATTGAAAACCCGTCCGGCCGCTGCGCTTGTCGAGCTTGGGGAATCACTGGGTGTCGAGAATCTCGCACGCTCACGCAAGCAGGACATGATTTTCTCCATCCTCAAGGCGCATGCCAGTAAGGGTGAGGACATTTACGGCGATGGCGTGCTCGAGATACTTCAGGACGGCTTTGGTTTCCTGCGCTCCTCGGACAGCTCCTATCTCGCCGGCCCCGACGACATTTATGTCAGCCCCAGCCAGATTCGTCGCTTCAATCTGCGTACCGGCGATCTGGTTTCAGGCCTGATACGTCCGCCGAAGGAAGGCGAGCGCTATTTCGCGTTACTCAAGGTTGGCCAGATAAATCACGACGCGCCGGAGAATGCACGCAACAAGGTTCTGTTCGAGAACCTCACGCCACTGTTTCCGACCCAGCGCCTGAAACTCGAGCAAGGCAATGGCAGTACCGAGGACCTGACCGCGCGCATCATCGACATGGTCGCGCCGATTGGCAAGGGCCAGCGTGGGCTGATCGTTTCGCCGCCGAAAGCCGGTAAGACAATGCTGCTGCAGAATATTGCGTCGGCAATCTGTGCAAACACGCCCGACGTAGATCTCATCGTTCTGCTTATCGATGAGCGACCTGAGGAAGTTACCGAGATGGAGCGCACTGTGCGCGGTGAAGTGGTCTCTTCGACATTCGATGAGCCGGCGAGCCGTCATGTGCAAGTCGCCGAAATGGTCATTGAAAAAGCGAAACGCCTCGTCGAGCATAAGCGTGACGTTGTTATTCTGCTCGACTCGATCACGCGCCTCGCACGCGCGTATAACACCGTAGTCCCGTCTTCGGGCAAGGTATTGACCGGTGGCGTTGATGCGAACGCGCTGCATCGGCCGAAACGTTTCTTTGGTGCAGCGCGCAACATCGAGGAAGGCGGTAGCCTGACGATTCTGGCAACGGCGCTTGTGGACACCGGTTCCAAGATGGATGAGGTGATTTACGAGGAGTTCAAGGGAACCGGCAACATGGAAATCCACCTGGATCGCCGTATTTCCGAGAAGCGTGTATTCCCGGCCATTAACATCAATCGCTCCGGCACCCGAAAGGAAGAGTATCTGACAGATCCCGACGAGTTACAGAAGATGTGGGTCCTGAGAAAGGTCTTGCACCCGATGGACGAGCTCGCGGCCGTCGAATTCCTGCTGAACAAGTTGCAGGACACGAAGACGAACGTGCAATTCTTTGAGGCAATGAAGCGATAGTCGCCTGTTCGCTGCCCCGTCCCGGGTCTCCCGGCGTACAATGATCGAATCGCCCGACCGATTTCGGCGGCCACGGCCGTCTAATAATCGAGTACCCGGAGTGGTTCGACATGGCGGTCTATTATCAGGATAAAAAGCTTGTAAAACAGTTGCTTAGCGGCGATTCCCGAGCTTTTGACCAGTTTTTTGACGAGAATTTCGCGCGGCTGTACCGCTTCGCGCTGACACGCCTGTCGGACGATCCCGATGCCGCACGCGAGGTAGCTCAAATCAGCCTGACGCGCGCAATCAGGAAACTCCATACCTATCGCGCAGAATCGGCACTGTTCACATGGCTGTGTGCAATTTGCCGGAACGAGACCAGCGACTGGCTCGCCAAACAGGGCCGGTACCGAGAGCACATCGTTCTAACGGAAGATTTTCCCGAAATTCAAGCCGCCGTCGATTCGTTTCACTCGCCCGAGCAAATGAGTCCGGATAGGCACTACCGTCGTGTCGAATTGCTGCGGCTGATACAGGTTGCGCTGGATAAACTGCCGGCGCGTTACGGCGACGTCCTCGAGTGGAAATACATTGAGGGACACTCAATAAAGGAAATTGCGGCTCGGCTGGATATCGGTACCGAGGCAACGCAGTCCTTACTTGCACGTGCGAAACGGGCGTTTGCCGATGTGTATTCGTCGCTGACGGAAGGCATCGAATTGAATGAGAGCGAGTTGGTGAAACCATGAGTAACTTCAATCAGAGTACGGACCTTCCCTCCGATGACGCGCTGGAGCAATTGCTGAGGCGTGCGTCGCCGCGGCCGATGCCGCCGCAGGCGGACGAGGCCTCCGTACGCGAAGCGGTGCGTACGGAATGGCGCAAGGTCAGCAGCAAACACCGAACGCGACGGCGCATGGCATCGCTCGCGGTCGCCGCGACAGTAGTGCTTGGCGTATTTGCGGCGTTTAACCTGCTGCGCGTGCCGGGCGTTGAGGCGGTGCAGGTCGCTGCGATCGAAAAGAGCATCGGGTCCATCTATTTGCTCGGTGATTCGTCGGAGCTGCGCGAGACTCGAGATTTGTCCAGCGTACTGTCTGGCCAGACGATTGTCACCGGCGATCAGGCCGGTATTGCCCTGGCCTGGGGCGCCGGCGGCTCGATGCGCATGGATGAAAACACGCGGCTCGAATTCATCGACAACGAGACGGTGTATCTGAAGGCAGGGCGTATTTACTTCGATTCCCGTCCTTCGAGTCTAATCGCAGGCGTTGCCGATGCGGAGCGTCTTGTCGTTCGCACGGATCACGGCGAGGTTGCGCACCTGGGGACGCAATTCGTTACCGGGGTGGACGACAGGGCATTGACCGTCAGTGTCAGGGAAGGCCAGGTTTCGATAGATGGACAGTACCACCGCCATGTTGCGTCGTCCGGCGAGCAAGTCACGTTTTCCGGTCGGCAGCGACCAACTGTATTGAGCATCAGTCGCGCGGGCGAAGGTTGGAACTGGGTAAGCCAGATGTCGCCGTCGCCGGATGTCGACGGGAAACCGTTGTACGAGTTTCTACTCTGGGCTTGCCGGGAATTAGGACTGGAGATCCATTGGGAAGGCCAGGCGGAGCAAGTTGCACACGCTGCGATTCTCAAGGGGAGTATTGATTCTGAACCCGCCGAAGCGATGCGGCTGCGGCTGGCGAGTGCCGACCTTGAGTGGCGTATTAACGACGGAGTGATCTACGTTAGCGATAATTAACTATTCCAGAATAATGATGCGTGTCCTGCTGTTCTTGATAGTGCTGGCAACGTCGGCCGTGTTTGCCGACGACGGGCAGGCTGTGCCTTACACAGGGCGCACCGTTGCGAATGTTATCGACGGCTTCCGGGATCAAGGTCACCGTTTCGCTTACAGCACCAATCTTGTGAGCGACGATCTCCGCGTGCTGGCCGAACCGCAGCCCGGATCGCCCCTCGAGGTCGTGCGCCAGATTCTGCGACCCCACGGCCTGGAGGTTCGGGATGAAGCCGGTGTCTATCTGGTGGTTCGAGCGGAACCCGGCCAGCGGCCACAGCCAGATACCGCTGCCGTTAAGCCGGCCGTGCCGCAAGCGGATATCGAAACCGTGATTGTCGCGGCGAGTCGCTACGAAATATCGCGCGACATTTCGACATCGCAGTTCGCGATCGATCGGCGAACGATCCAGAACATGCCAGATGTTGGTGAGGACCCTATCCGTGTCACGCAACGGCTGCCCGGCACGGCGGCGAGCGGCGCATCGGCCGCGGCACACTTTCGCGGTGGCGAACAGGGTGAGATCGGAATTGTCCTGAACGGTCAGTGGTTGTTTGACCCTTTCCACATTCGCGATTACCAGAGTATTTTCAGCGCGATCGATGCACGTGCAATCGATGGCGTTGAGGTTTACACAGGCGGTTTTCCGGTTCGCTATGGTGATCGAATGAGCGGTCTTGTGCTCATGGATTCGATGGAATCCGAAAAGCCCAGGCATACCGAAATCGGCCTTAGCGTTTTTAACACGTCTGTATTGTCAGCTGGCAACAACAGCAAAGGGAGCTGGCTGTTCTCGGCACGGCGCGGAAATCTCGACCTGGTTATCGATCCCAAGTTCGGTCAGCCATCCTATTTCGACGTATTCGGCGAATATGCGTTCGAGTTAACACCCGATATGCGTTTGTCCGTGAACGCACTGTACGCGGACGACCAGGTAGAACTTGTGCTGGAAACCGATCCCGCCGAGCGCGAGCAGGTCGTCAGCGATACCAGGAACGCGCAGCTCTGGCTTCGCCTCGACAGCGACTGGGCGCGGACACTCAGCAGCAGCACCGTCTTGTCGTTGGTCGACTACAGCAACAGTCGTAGCGGATATGCGAATGACCCGGAGAAAATGATTGCGACGGCTGAGGACTATCGCGACGTCCGCCAGTTCGCCGTTCGCCAGGATTGGGTCTGGAGCCCCTCAGCGCGTCACCGCACGCAATGGGGAATCCATGCGGCTTACGGTGAAGCCGACTACGCATACGATGGCTCGGCCGAATATTTCGGCTTGCAGAGCCTCTATTCGAACCAGCCGGACACAGTCAGCCGCTCAGTGTCGGCGAGCCCGCAAGGCGGCAGCTATGCGTTGTACGTTTCTGACCGCTGGCGGGTATCCTCGCGCGGCGTCGTCGAGTGGGGGCTGCGCTGGGACGATCAAACCTACACCGATCTGAGTTCGGATTCTCAGCTGAGTCCGCGGCTCAATGTGATGCTGCAGCCCTGGGAGCGCGCCGAGTTGCGATTCAGCATTGGCCGCTATCACCAGTCGCAACCGGTGCAGTCGCTGCAGATCGAGGACGGCCTCACAAATTTCTGGCCCGCACAACGCGCGGATCATGTCATCGTCGGGCTCAAGCACCTTACCGGAAACGATACCGCGGTCCGACTTGAGGCGTTCCGCAAGGAGATCCGGGACGTGCGGCCGCGTTTCGAGAACCTGTATGACCCGCTCGGCCTCATGCCCGAATTGCAGGCCGATCGCGTGCGTCTCGATCCATCGAGGGCCGAGGCTCGCGGGCTGGAGATATCCGCAGACCGGACGATGGGCGACTGGAGTTGGTGGGCTTCGTACACCTGGTCAAAAGTGACGGACCGAATCGACGGTCGCGATGTACCGCGCAGTTGGGACCAGCGTCATGCGGCGCAGGGCGGTTTCGCCTGGCAGAACGAGGTCTGGAACCTGTCTGCTGCGGCAAGCGTTCACACGGGCTGGCCACGAACCGACCTGACGCTGCTTGAGGCCGGGCTCGACGAGGACGGAGAGCCCGTTAATGTCGTTGTGCCGGGACCGCGAAATGAACTTCGCCATCCGGCCTTTGCCAGCGTTGATGTTCGTCTGAGCCGCAGATTCAAAGTGCGGCGCGGGTCCTTGCTGGCATTTGTTGAGATTTCCAACCTGTTGAATCGCCGTAATGTCTGCTGCACGGACTGGGACGTTACGGAGGATGCCCAGGGTAATGAAGCACTGGAGTACAGCCTGGACTACTGGATGCCGCTGCTGCCCGCGATTGGTGTGCTCTGGGAGTTTTGAAATCACAAGGACAGTACCGTGCCTCGCCAGGCACTGACGGCATGCCGGTATATCCGCAGGTGTGTGGCGGCATCGGAATCGCCCTGGTAAATGATGCCTGCCGCTCGCTTGTAAACGGCCTGCGTAAGCGGGTTTCTTCCGGGCAAATCGTCGCGATGAGTGAGTACGAAAGGTATGGAGCGCGTCAGTGTCAATAGCAGGCCGGACTGGCCATCTGCCGGGTCGTGAATGTGTACAACGTCGAGAGAGGGCATCAGGGCGTAAGCCATAACAGCGGACCGCACAATCGGCCCGACCGTTACATCGTCAATGAGATCCAGCCGTTTCGCGAGCGCGACATTTTTGACCAGAACATGCTGCCGCACACCGAGTTCCTGCAGCGACTCGATTAGTTTGACGAAGTAGTCGCCCGCGCCATTGAAGGATTTTGCGATATTGATGTGACCGATGTGCATGTTCGACATGAAAGGTGTGCGTGTAACACCGTTTCGATTGCTCCTGACAGCCGCGGGTTGCGCTTTCCCATTTAGACGGGGACGGGCCGGGAAATCGGTCGCTGATCGTTATTCGCTGACGGTGCGTGTATAGACCGGAAGATCGTCGTCGATTCGTAGCCAGGGCTGCTTGTCTTCCGTCCAGATGTGTGCCCGAAGTGTCGGCGCGGTCGGGTCGTCGAGGCTGTTCAGCGTGATATCGATCTCGCCCGGACGCTGCTTGTTTTCGTAGCTAATAGACGAGCCACAGTCGCCGCAAATGCCGCGTGTCACGCCGGGCGAAGAGTCGTGCCAGTGCATGGCGCCCTGTTCGATCGAAAACGTGTCACGGGCGTACGTTGCCCAGGCGACTATGGGTGCACCGGCGGCCCGCTGACAGCTTTCGCAATGGCAAAAACAGGCGAATTTTTCCGGTCCGCTAACCTGGAAACGAATATTTCCACAAAAACAGTGGCCGTGAACTGAATGCGCGTCCATGATCACTGCCCGTCGAAAAAATCGACCTCGCCAGTCTCGATCGAATACTCTGCGCCAACGACCGTCAATTTATCGTCGTTGATCAGCTGCTCGAGAATAAGCGAGCCATGCGATAGTCGCTCTACGGACGCAAGGATATTGGCGCGCACAGCGGCGCTCGTGAGTGTGTCCGAATCGCTGTTCTTGTGCGCATCGAGAACAGGTTCGATAGCGGGCCGTACCCGATCGACGATCGCACGCAAGTTGGGTGACCGGTGTGTTTGTTCAAGGGCCAGTTCCTTGAGCGCTGCGATAACCGCACCACAATTCGAATGACCGAGAACAACGACGAGCTTTGTTCCGAATTGGCTGGCTGCGAATTCGATGCTCCCTATCTGCGATGGCGCGACGACGTTTCCGGCTACGCGGATGACGAACAGGTCTCCGAATCCCTGATCGAAGACGAGCTCGACCGGAACCCGTGAGTCGGAGCACGCAAGAATGATGGCGAAGGGGTTTTGTCCGCCCGACATGCCGGCCTGGTGTGCGCGGCTGGCTATCGATGCGGCGTCGAATTCGCCCGCCACGAAGCGGCGATTGCCGTCACGTAACTCATCCAGTGCATCTTTCGCTGAGACCATATTCGTCAGTATCTGGCACGTACCGCCAGGCTGCAAGGCAATTCAGCTGGCCTGCCAGCGGTGCAGGAAGACCGCTGTGCCGGCCGGGAAGTGATTTTTTTCTTTGTCCAGTTCGACGTATCCGTCTGTCACGGATAGCGCTGCGAAATCACCCGAGGTATTTGTCTTGACGGGCATGGCCAGGACCTGGCCCGCTGAATTGGATACCAGTCGGACCGGCTGAAAACAGGTGAGGTCGGGTTCGAATCTTATGTCGCCGGCGAGTGCGGCAAACTCGGGCGGTCGCGGCGCAGCCGCAGACGCCGCGTCGAGCGCGGGAATGACATAGTGGCGGCAGCAAACCAGCGCCGACACCGGATTTCCCGGCAATGCGAACACGACCTGTCGGTCAGGACCAACGCCGAACCACATCGGCTTGCCGGGCCGCTGGCTGACCTTGTGGAACACAACGTCTACCCCGAGCTCAGCCAGCACCGTGGGCACGAAATCCGCTTTGCCCATCGAAACGCCGCCACTGAGAATCAGCACGTCTGCATGATCGAGATGATCGGCAATGCGCTCGCGCAATTCGTCGAGATCATCGGCCAGGTGATCGTGATCGCAATCCGTGTAGCCTCGCTCCCCGAGCATGGCTTGAATGGCCGGCCCGTTCGACAAGCGGATCTGATGTGGTTCAATGGGTTCGCCCGCCGGCACGAGCTCGTTGCCTGTCGAAATCACGCGAATGGCCGGCACCCGGCTGACTTCGACCTCCGTCATTCCGGACGACGCTATTATCGCGACATCCAGCGGAGAAATGCGTTTGCCGGGCGTCAGAAGTCGGGCGCCGGCTTCATGGTCCGACGCGCGCGGGTGCACGAACTGCCCTGACTTCGCGTCGTAACCATCTTCGATGCTGGCGATGCCGTCGGCGATGGCAACGCGTTCAACCGGTATGACGCAGTCGGCGTTTTGCGGCATAGCTGCGCCGGTCATGATCTCGATGCATTGGCCGGGCTTCAGCGCAAGCGCCGTGTCACCGGCTGCCTGCATCGCCTGTACCGGGAAGTCCCGGCGGCCGCCTGCGAAGTCCGCATAATGGAGCGCGATGCCGTCCATCATTACGCGATCAAATGGCGGCTGGTCTCTTTCGGCACGAATAACCTCTCGAAGGATGCGTCCGCTGGATTCGCCGAGGGTGGTCGTCGTGGCCGGAAAGTCCGGCATTGCTGCCAGAATTGCGTCGCGTGCCTCGCCTGTCGTAAGCATCGTCGCTAACTCTCGCGCGCAATCGCACGATGACCGATGTCGCGACGGTAGTAGACATCATCCCACTCAATCTTATCGACCGCTTCGTAAGCGCTGTTCGCCGCGGCGGCGACGGTCTGGCCGAGCCCTACGACACAAAGAACGCGGCCACCACTTGTCAGTACCGCTGTGCCATCGTTACGGGTGCCCGCGTGGAAAACTTTTTGGCTGTCACTGTCGGCCTCATCAAGGCCACTTATGGTCTTGCCTTTCGCGTAGCTGTCCGGGTATCCGCCGGCGGCCAGCACCACGCCGAGTGCGGCACGTGAATCCCAGTTCGCATGCTGCTCGCTTAAAGTGCCGTCCAGCGTGGCGCTGCAAATTCCTACCAGGTCGGATTCAAGACGCATCAGTATGGGCTGTGTTTCCGGGTCGCCCATGCGGCAATTGAATTCGATGACTTTGGCTGTTCCGTCCGCCATGATCATCAGCCCGGCATACAGGAATCCGAGGTAAGGGTGACCGTCGGCCTTCATCCCGGCGAGCGTCGGGCGAATGACGCGATGCATGATCTGTTCTTCAATATCTTGCGTCACGACGGGCGCCGGCGAGTACGCGCCCATGCCACCCGTGTTCGGGCCGATATCGCCTGCATCACGCGCCTTGTGGTCCTGTGAGGTCGCCAGGGGAAGGATGCTGTCACCATCAGTAATAACGATGAAACTCGCTTCCTCGCCCTCCAGGTACTCCTCGACGACGATTCGGGCCCCGGCCTCGCCAAAGCTGCCACCGGCGAGCATGTCCGTCGCCGCGCGCTCTGCCGCCTCGAGGGTCATCGCGACGATGACGCCTTTGCCGGCGGCCAGGCCGTCGGCCTTGATGACGATGGGTGCGCCCTGCTTGCGAATGTAATCGAGTGCCGGCTGCAACTCGGAGAAGTTCTGGTACGCGGCCGTCGGAATGTTGTGTCGCTTGAGGAAGTCTTTGGTGAAGGCCTTCGAGCCCTCGAGTTGAGCCGCTGCGGCCGTCGGCCCAAAGCAGGGTAGCCCGCGCGCATTGAAGCGATCGACAACGCCCGCCACCAGCGGCGCCTCAGGGCCAACGATGGTCAAGCCGACATGCTCGCGTTGTGCGAGCGCCAGGAGGCCGTCGATGTCGTCGGATGAAACGGCAACATTGCGGACCTTGTTTTCGCGCGCGGTACCCGCGTTGCCCGGCGCGACGAGCACTTCGTCCACGTTGGCAGACTGGGCGCACTTCCACGCAAGCGCATGTTCACGTCCACCGGAACCGATGATCAGAATATTCATCAGTGGCGGAAATGGCGCATGCCGGTGAATACCATGGCGAGGCCATGTTCGTCGGCTGCCTGAACGACTTCGTCATCGCGCATCGAGCCACCCGGCTGGATGATCGCCGAAATGCCGTGTTCGGCGGCCGCGTCGATGCCATCACGGAATGGGAAGAAGGCGTCGGAGGCCATGACTGATCCCCTGACGTCGAGCTCTTCGTCTGCGGCTTTAATCGCCGCAATCCTGGTGCTATAGACACGACTCATTTGGCCGGCGCCTACACCTACGGTCATGCCGTCCTTGCAGAAGATGATGGCGTTGGACTTGACGTACTTTACGACCGTCCAGGCGAACAACAGGTCCTGCACCTGCGCTGCCGTTGGTACTTTCCGGGTGACAACCTTGAGGTCATCGGCGGTGATGACACCGAGGTCGGTGTTCTGCACGAGCAGGCCGCCGCTTACTTTCTTGAAATCGAAACCTTCGTGCGATTTGCCCGGCCAGTCGCCGGTCTCGAGTACGCGCACGTTTTTCTTAGCGGAGACGATGGTGGCGGCGTCGGCGTCTATCGCCGGGGCGACGATAACTTCAACAAACTGCCTGTCGATGATCGCCTGTGCGGTCTTCGCGTCGAGCGGTCGGTTGAATGCAATGATCCCCCCGAACGCCGACGTTGGGTCCGTTTTGAAGGCTTTCTCGTAGGCTTCCAGGATGTCACCGGCGACGGCGACACCACAGGGGTTGGCGTGCTTGACGATTACGCAGGCCGGTTGCTGAAACTGCTTTACGCATTCCAGAGCGGCATCGCTGTCAGCAATGTTGTTGTACGACAGCGCCTTGCCCTGCAGCTGTTTCGCCGCGGCAAGCGAGCCTGGTGGAACCTGTTGATCAACATAGAATGCCGCGTTCTGATGCGGGTTCTCGCCATAGCGTAGTCTTTGTGACAGTCCGCCCGAATACAGAAGGCGTTCGCCCAGCGCGTCGTCGCCCAGTGACTGCGCCAGGTACTGCGTAATAGCCGTATCGTAACTCGCCGTATGCGCATACGCTTTGGCCGCGAGGCGGCGGCGGTCATCCAGCGAGAGATCGTTGTTTTGCAAGCTGTCCAGAACAGCTTCGTAATCATCCGGACTCACGACAACGGCAACGCCATCGTGATTTTTTGACGCCGCGCGTATCATCGCCGGGCCGCCGATGTCGATATTTTCGATGGCCTCATCGATGGTTGCATCGTCGCGAGCAATAGTCTGCTCGAACGGGTAAAGATTCACCACGAGCAAGTCGATCGGTTCGATGCCGTGTTTTTCCATGACGGCCTCGTCGGTACCACGGCGCCCCAGCAAGCCGCCATGAATGACCGGGTGTAGCGTCTTCACACGGCCGTCCATGATCTCGGGAAAACCCGTCTTTTCGGAGACTTCGATGGCGTCCAGTCCGGCTTCACGCAACGCTCGGCACGTGCCGCCGGTCGAAAGTACCTCGACTCCGAGTTTGGCAAGGCCCGTTACAAAAGGAATCAAGCCACGCTTGTCAGAGACACTGACCAGCGCGCGTCGAACGTTCAACATGGGTGCACCTGAAAAAGAAAAAGGGGATGCCGAAGCGGCTCCTACTTTATAAGCAAATAAGTCTTGAGTTTCTTGCGCAAGGTACCGCGGTTAATGCCGAGAATACCGGCAGCCTGGCTTTGGTTGCCCTGCGTAAAATCCATGACGGCTTTGAACAATGGTCGTTCTACCTCGCCGATAACC
The DNA here is from genome assembly GCA_013001045.1 of Woeseiaceae bacterium. Taxonomy (GTDB): domain Bacteria; phylum Pseudomonadota; class Gammaproteobacteria; order Steroidobacterales; family Woeseiaceae; genus UBA1847. The sequence continues at coordinate 12,731 of JABDNG010000103.1, forward strand.
AGATCGTACAAATCGCCCGGCCGATCTCCGTCTAAAGTCGTAAAGTACTGGTCAAGTGCGTCTTCGGTGTGTTTGCAAAGCGGTTTCTTGCTTTTTCTGGATGTGAGGTCGTTATTCTTGTTTTGGGCCACGTTGATTAATTCCTGAAGAATTCTTTCGTCAATCTGATTTGTTCCGAAGCACTCTCGACGCGTACGACCTGGTGACGAAAAGAAGCGGCGTCATCCAGGCTGTTGCAATACCAGGTCAGGTGCTTGCGGGCCACTCGAACACCGGTCAGATCCCCATAAAACCGGTGAAGATCGCTCAAGTGGCCGAGCATAATATCACGCAATTCAGTTTTTTCTAGCTGCGTATTTTCCGCAATGGGATCGAGAAGACGTCCCAGTTCGCGGAAGATCCACGGGCGCCCCTGCGCGCCCCGCCCAATCATCAAGCCATCCGCATCAGTTAGGCGCAATACTTCAAGCGACTTCTCCAAAGTCGTTATATCTCCATTAGCGATTACGGGAATGCCAACCGCCTGTTTTACCTCGGCGATCGTATGAAATTCGGCGTCACCCTTGTATCGACATGCGCGAGTTCGGCCATGAACGGCGAGGGCCTGAATGCCGGCACGTTCGGCGATCCGGGCGATTCTCACGGCGTTGCGGTGCTCGGTGTCCCAGCCGGTTCGGAATTTAAGTGTCACCGGAACGTTCACGGCGCCGACGACAGCGTCCAGTATGGACGCTACAAGTGTCTCGTCTCTCAGTAGCGCCGAGCCCGCCAGTTTCCTGCAGACTTTTTTGGCGGGACAGCCCATGTTGATATCAATGATCTGTGCGCCGCGCGCCACACAGGCCACCGCTGCGTGCGCGAGTTGCTCCGGCTCGGAACCTGCGATTTGTACAGCGACGGGCTCGGCGTCAAGATCCAGGTCGAGCCGATGGCGTGACTTGGGGGTCTGCCAGAGGCGCGTGTCGGCCGTAGTCATCTCGGAGGTCGTCATGCCGGCGCCAAATTGTCGACAAAGGCGTCGGAATGGCGCGTCTGTGACACCGGCCATAGGGGCGAGCACGAACGGGCTGGATAGTGCATAGGGCCCTATCTTCAGGACCGGAGTGTTTGGCAGCGGGTCGGGCCCGCGAACAACCGGGCGCATGGCGCCCTCCTATCTAAAGTCGGGGTTTTTGCAGCGCAACTGCGTGTCCGTCAGCCGATAACACGCCTTCAACTTGTACCCGGTTGCCGCCGCGGACGCTGACTGAATGGCGATCATGGCGTTGAAGGTGTTACCGGGTTGCACACGCTGGCTCGGATCCATCCCGTCAGCGAGGTAGTCGGCAGGGCCGAGTGTGTGGCTGCCGATGGTTTCCTCGAAACGGTCAATGAGCGTGATATTGATCAACGGGTAGGGCAGGGACGCGTCAGAACGGTTGCCAAGGCGCGAGATAATCGTGAGTTGGTCGTCGCCCGCGTCGGTAACGACATCCTGGCTCGCCTCGAAACTCCAGCCCCTGACGTCCCACTCGGGCAATAATGGCTTACCGACGGCGCGATACACAGGGCCGGCAATGCTGTTGAATGCCGGAATCGTCGCAAGTGCATCGCGTGACTGGTGAACGACTTGAAGAAGTAGCACTACGGCGAGCGCGCCTGCCGCGACCATCATATGGCGGCGACGTTTTTCCGCTGCCTCCTCGAGCTCGAATTCTTTGTTAAGTTTCGCTTGATACTTGGCTGCAGCGGCCACCACGTCGACGGCGTGATCTTCATCGTCGAGCGCCGTGCGCACGAACTCACCTTCGAGAACAATCGATTCGAAACCGGGTGAGGTGTCCTCATCCATGACCGGGGCTTCTGGTTCGCCCGTGGCGACGACTTCGCTGTCCTCGCCGGAGGCGCTGCTTTCACCGTCGTCGCCATCTTCGCTGACCGCGCGATCGCTATCCTCATCGACCGGCTCGACCGCGATGCCTTCATCGCCCTGCAGATCAACATCGTCCTCAACATCGAAGAAATCCTCGTCGAAAACGTTCGATTGGTCTTCGAGTTCTGCCATCGCGACTTCGACCGAGCCAAACTCGAGCGGTGTTTCCTCATCCTCGCGCAGAGTCTCCGCATCATCGTCGAGCGAGGCGTTTTCCGTGTCGTCGAGCGGGACCTCATCGGCATCGTCGAGCGAGGCGTTTTCCGTGTCGTCGAGCGGGACGTCCTCAGCGTCGTCGAGTGAGGCGTTTTCCGTGTCGTCGAGTGCATCATCTATGGGCGCGGGCAATTCTTCGACGTCATCCAGGATATCCGCCCAGTCGTCGGGATCGCCAACCAGGTCGTCAGCCTTTGAGTCGCTGGCATTGTCCGAATCTGCGCTTTCGACTTCCGAATCGTCGCCCACTGCCGTCAAAGAATCTTCGGATTCCGATGATTCAGGCAGGTACGAAGATTCGTCGTCGAGATTAAAGTCATCGGGCAATGGCGTATCGTCATCAAATCGCAGTTCGTCAACCTGGGTCTGAAACACGCCGTTCGCCGATTCCTCGAAGATTTCGGCCGCGTCGACATCGTTCGGTGTTTTTGTAAGGAATTCGTCAACCGGTGTCGGCGACTCGTCGAGCAGCTCATCGATGGCCGACTCGGATGCGTCGTCGTCGTTTAACACGCGCCATTCGACGCCCGTGTCCTCAATGCGAATATCGGATCCTGCAAGTTCGTCAAGTGTCTTCAGCAGTGCTGCACTCTGCTCAGCAGAAATTGACGCCGGGCCGTCGTCGCCTTCCCGTCCGTCAGGCAGTAATTCCGGCAGTGGCTCCTCGACTGCTTTTGCCGCGGGCTGCTCCGGCATGTTTTCGGTCAGGTATTCGAGTGCATTGAACGCTTTTCCACAGCCACCGCACCGGACCTTGCCGGAAGCCTGCTTCAGGACCTCTGCGGTTATGCGAAATCCCGTGCTGCAATCGGGGCATTGCGTATACATTGCCTCGTGCTATCTCCTCGTTCCCGTCAGTAGCGACCACGTCTGACCGTCCTGCGCCCGTTGTACCGGCTCGTCGAATGCGATCCAGGGCTCATAGGCTGCCATAACCGACGCGGCCTGTTCACATAATACGCCCGATAAAGCAAGCATACCGCCGCTCGTCAATGCTGATGTGACGGACTCGGCAAACTCAATAAGTGGCCCCGCCAGGATATTGGCGACCAGTACATCGAAAACGCCGTCGACATCGTCGGCGCTGCCACAGACGTGCAGCTGCGTGGCGACAGCGTTTCTTTCGGCATTTTGCCGCGTTGCAGTGAGCGCCTGCGGATCGATATCCATTGCGGTCGCCGATGTACAGCCGAGTTTCAGGGCCGCAATCGCAAGCACCCCGGAGCCGCAGCCATAATCGAGCAGAGTTTTGCCACTCAAGGACAGGCCATCGAGCCATTCGAGGCAAAGTGCCGTTGTGGGGTGTGTGCCGGTGCCGAAGGCCAGCCCGGGATCGAGTCGAACGATCACGGCATCGTCCTGTTCGACGCAACTGTCCCCCGGGCTGATCCAGAGTCGTTCGCCGAACTTCATCGGCCCGAAGTCCTTGAGCCATTCGCGCTCCCAGGCGCAGTCGGCGAGTCCCTCGACGTGGTGCCGTGGCAAAGACGTAAGGGCGAATTCCTTCAAGAGCTCTTTCTCGAGCTGACATAAATCGGCGTCGGCGGAGAACAGTCCGGTGATGCGCGTCTGGCGCCAGAGCGGTGTTTCACCCGGGCCGGGTTCGAGCACCGGGTTATCGCCGGCGTCGCTCAGGGTGACCGACCAGGCACCATAGCGGTTGAATACCTCCTCAACGGCAGCGGGATTCAGCGTGTCGAGGTTCATGACAAACTGCTGCCAGTCCACTGCTGCGTTACTCCTGATCAAACCAGTCCGAGACGTTTCTCCAGGTAATGGATGTCGGTTCCGCCTGCCTGGAACGCGGCATGCTGGAATATTTCCTGGTGCAAGGGAACGTTCGTCTTGATGCCTTCAATGACAATCTCACTCAATGCGCTGCGCATACGCGCAAACGCGGCGTCACGCGTGGCGCCATGTGCAATGAGCTTACCGACCATCGAGTCATAATAGGGTGGCACCTTGTAGCCGCTATAGAGATGACTCTCGACACGAACGCCAGGACCACCCGGTGAATGCCACAGCGTGACCAATCCCGGTGAGGGCATGAAGTTTTTTGGGTCCTCTGCGTTGATACGACACTCGATGGCATGGCCCTGGATCTTTACGTCGTCCTGAGTAAAGGTGAGCGGCTCACCGCTGGCGATACGAAGTTGTTCGCGCACGATGTCGACACCGGTGATCATTTCGGTCACAGGGTGTTCTACCTGAAGGCGCGTGTTCATCTCAATGAAGTAGAATTCATTATTCTCGTACAGAAATTCGAAGGTCCCGGCACTGCGATAGCCGATTTCTTTGCAGGCATTGACACACCGCTCGCCGATACGCTTGCGTTGCTCCTCGCTAATGCCGGGCGCAGGGGCTTCCTCGATGACTTTCTGGTGGCGCCGCTGCATCGAGCAATCGCGTTCGCCAAGGTGAATAGCGTTGCCATGCGTATCGGCAAGCACTTGAAACTCGACGTGTCTAGGCGCCTCGAGGAATTTCTCCATGTAGACCACGTCGTTGCTGAACGCCGCGCGCGCTTCGGCCCTGGTCACCGTGATGGCGGCGATCAGCGAGGCTTCGGCATGTACGACGCGCATGCCTCGGCCACCACCGCCGCCCGACGCCTTGATGATGATCGGATAACCGATCTCGCGTGCCAGTCGCATGTTTTCGTCCGGGTCGTCACCAAGCGGGCCGTCTGAACCCGGCACACAGGGTACGCCCGCCGCTTTCATAGCTTTGATGGCAGAGACCTTGTCACCCATCAGGCGGATTGAATCGGCTCTGGGTCCGACGAATGTGAAGCCGCTCGATTCGACACGCTCTGCGAAGTCGGCGTTCTCGGACAGGAATCCGTAGCCCGGATGAATGCCCATCGCGTCGGTTACCTCTGCGGCGCTGATGATAGCCGGCATGTTCAGGTAGCTCTCGATCGACGCGGGTGGCCCGATGCAAACGGTCTCATCGGCGAGCAGCACGTGCTTCAGGTTGTTGTCGGCCGTCGAGTGCACGGCGACCGTCTTGATCCCCATCTCCCGGCAGGCCCGGAGGATGCGCAATGCAATCTCACCTCTATTGGCAATAACGATTTTTTCAAGCATGCTGGCGCAGCCCGCTAGTCGACGTGACGTTGATCGATTACGAACAACGTCTGGCCGAATTCGACTGGCTCACCATTTTGTATTCGGATGGACTTGATAATGCCCGACACATCCGTTTCGATCTGATTCATCATCTTCATCGCCTCGATGATGCACAGCGTATCGCCTTCGTTGACGCGATCACCTACCTGAACATACGGTGCAGCGCCGGGAGACGATGCGGCGTAGTAGGTGCCTACCATCGGCGAGGTTACTTCGTAGCCGTCCTCTTCGACCTCGACCGGCGCCGGAGCCTCGACTTGCGCAGGGGCGGCCGTAGCTGCCGGCGCCGCGACGGGCGCCGCAACGGGCGCCGCAGCGGGCGCCGCGACAGGTGCATTCGGCGAATACCGGCTGATTCTGACCGATTCCTCTCCCTCGGTAATTTCGATCTCGGCGATACCGGATTCATCCAGAAGCTCGATTAATTTTTTTACTTTTCTTATATCCATTGCTTAGTCCCCAACACTGGCAACGTAATGACTGGCTGCCTGCAACGCCAGCTCGTAACCATAAGCCCCAAACCCAAAAAGGCAGCTTTTTGCGATGTCACTGAAAAAGCTGTTATGCCGAAACTCTTCCCGGGCGAATGTATTGCTCAGGTGTATTTCGATAAACGGAATCTGAACCGCCAGGAACGCATCACGCAGTGCAACGCTGGTGTGCGTAAAACCGCCCGGATTCAGGATGATGAAGTCGACCCCATCGACGGCGGCTTTTTGTACGCGGTCAATGAGTTCATGTTCGGCATTGCTCTGGTAGCAGCTCAGTTCGTGTCCCAGCTCACGCGCGACAGACCCGCAGCGCGCCTCGATATCCTGAAGACGCGTTGCGCCGTAGACCTCAGGCTCGCGGGAACCGAGCAGGTTCAAATTGGGACCGTTGATAAGCAGGAATACGGACATAAGCCGAAATTCTCAGCGAGATTGCCGAAGATGGCAGCAATACTAACCCTTTTTGCCGACTTTAGTGAAATTTTGTTGTAATTGCGGAGTAAAGTCAGAGCTGGCCCAAGGCCGCTCGCGCCAGGCCCTTGTCGATTTCGCCGCGGTCGAGCCGGGTCATCACATCAACGAGTTTGTCCAGGTGTTCCTGATGCAACTCGCCGATATAGGCGCCCACGTACTCGCCGTCGGACGCGACAAACATCGTAAATGGCATGCCGATGAATTCGATGCCGGACGACTCGGCGACCGCCATGGCGTCCTGCTCACCGACGAGTACCGGATAGTTGAAGTTGGCCGTCTCGTCGTAGGCGGTGACGGCTTCGGGATAATCGACCGCAATGCCAATAACCTGGAAGCCATTAGCGGATTGCTGAGTTTGAAATTCCTTCAGCAACGGGATCTCGCGGCGGCACGGTGCGCACCACGTCGCCCAGAAATTGATGAGTCGATTCTTACCCTGCCACTCGGAAAAACTGCGATTCGTGCCCGCAATATCGGGCAGTGTGAATTCAGGATGCGTAACGACCTCGAGCACTTTCGGTGCGGTCGCCGCTGGTGGCGGTGGTGGCGCAGTCACGGGAAAGCGGGCAGCGTAAAACAGGGCACCCGCTAACAGTGCAACCAATGCGGTTGCGAAGATCAACATTACTCTGGACACGTCTTGCCTTTCGTCTAGTTGTGGACTTGAGCGCTTGTGGTTGCGGTGTCACCCAGCGCCTTATTCAGGTGTTCGACGAAGTCGGCGGCTTTCATGTATCCCACCACCTCATAGCCATGGCGTTGCAGGCCATCTGCACCAAAAAAAATAATCGTCGGTGGCCCGAATACACCAAAACGATTGAGTAACGCCTGGTCCGCCTCGTCATTTGCCGTGACATCCGCCTGCAGCCAGACCGTGTTTGCCAGGGCTGCTTGCACGCCGGCGTCAGTGAACGTGTAAGCCTCCATCTCCTTGCAGGATACACACCAGTCCGCGTAGAAATCCAGAAACGCGGATTTGCCGTTTGTCGCGGCTGCGGCCAATTGGCGATCGAGATCGTCCACGGTCTTGACGCGCTGGAACGGCAGTTCATGCGCATCGTTTGCGACCATCTCGCCACCGCCCACGTTCACGCTGGCGAGCGGCTGCAGCGGATTACTGCCACCGCTGAGCGCTCCGAGCAACAGAATCGCGCCGTAAATGATGGTCAGAAAACCAAATCCCTTGCCGAGTTTTTGCGCGGCTCCGGATTCATGCGTCAGCGTTGTCAGCCCACCCATGAACACGCCGAGCATAAAAATCAGGATGGCCCACAGAAGCATCGTCACGCTGCCAGGCAGGATCCTGGACAACATCCAGATCGCGAGCCCGAGCATCATGAAACCAAACGCGTTGCGCACGGCGACCATCCAGGGGCCGGCTTTCGGCAACAGCTTGCCCTGTGCCGCGCCGACCAGTAGCAGTGGCGCGCCCATGCCGAGGCTCATGGCAAACAGTGCCGTGCCGCTGCGCCACATGTCACCGGTCTGGGCCATGACTGTAAGGGCTGCGATCAGCGCCGGCGCGACACAGGCGGTGACAATCAGCGACGACAATGCACCCATTATAAAAGCGCCGATCATCGTGCCGCTCTTCTGGTTGCCGCTGGCGCCTGCGAGTTTGTCCTGGATGCTGCTCGGCATCTGCAGCTCGTATACGCCGAACATGCCAAGGGCCAGGATGACAAACACGCCTGCAAAAAGAATGAGTATCCAGGGCTGATTGAAGGTCGCCTGAAGTTGCATACCGGCGGCGGCCGCGGCGATACCGGCGCCTGTGTAAACTAACGCCATACCGAGCACATAGCTAAGTGCGAGCGTAAATCCACGCATTGGCGTAACGTCGTCGCCTTCGCCCGCGATGATGCCTGACAGAATTGGCACCATCGGCAATACGCAAGGCGTAAAAGCGAGGCCCAGCCCGGCCAGGAAAAACAGGGCGACAGTTACCCAGATGCTGGAGCCGGTGATGATCCCTGCGAGACGCGCCTGTTCGCTGGTCGGCGCGGAGTCAGACGAAAGCACGGAGAGGTCCGAAACACTCGAGGCTGCCGGCAGACTGACGGTAATGACACGAGTCTGCGGCATGTAACAGAGGCCACCGTCGGCACAACCCTGGTACTTGATCTCCAGGTCGATATCCAAGGCATCCGGCGTTGCGCGTGCTACGGCCAGGCGCGCCAGCACACTCTCCTCGTAGACCTCCATCTCACCAAAATACTCATCGACCTTCATCTTGCCTTTCGGCAAGTCGAGGCGGCCGGTCTTGGCAGCGTCGCTGAGCGAGACTACCGAAATCTTGTCTTTGTAAAGGTAGAAGCCCGGGACTACTCGAAAACCAACTTCAACCGTATTGCCATCGATCGGGAATACCTCCGGAATGAAAACCTCATCCACCGGAGGGAATTCGCTATTCGAGCCGGCCGCACCGCCGAGTTGCCCGAGCGAAATCTTCGGCTTGCTGCTGGCGACGTTGCGCAGCTTGACCTCGTGGCTCCAGGTCTGCGGCGGATAGCAGATGCCGATGACGTCGTTGCAGCCCTGGCTCTTGATAATGAGCTGTGCTGTCTGCGGCCGCTCGCCTGCGACTGTATACGGAATCGTGACGAAGAAATGATCACGGTAGACTTGTTGCCGGCCAAAGAACTCGTCTTCATGCGGCACGCCTTCCGGTAATTGTGGCGCTCCGAAAACGAGTGCGCCGTCGCCATTCGCGAACTCGAGCTTCTCGCGGTACAGGTAACAGCATTCGTGAATTGCCCAGTCAATTTCGAGCGCATCGCCGGTGTCGCTTACGACGTATCGGAATGCCTCTTCGACCCGCGGCGGTTCGTCGTTCGCCATTGACGGTGCGACCAGGCAGGTTGCCAGCAGTATCGAAGCGAGCGCGTTACGAATCATGGTCATTGGGTGTCTGTCGCAGTCGGAGAATAGGGGGCCTGCATGGTTGGACCGGCCAAGCGTAGCGATTGTTACTCCAAAGCAGGCCCGTGTCACCGCCGCAGGTCGGTTTTTTGACGAAAAGTCTCCGTCAAAGGCTTGAAATTTAGGCGCTCATGCCTATTATTAGCACTCCTCGCGGCCGAGTGCTAACAGCACAGAGCCCGAATGCCGTACTAAATCGGTTTAAAATTAATAACTTATAGGAGATATGCACCATGAAGATGCGTCCGCTTCATGATCGGGTCATTGTCAAGCGCATGGAAGAAGAGCGCACATCGCCCGGCGGAATCGTCATTCCCGACGCTGCGGCTGAAAAGCCCATCAAGGGTGAAGTTATCGCTGCCGGCCATGGCAAGATTCTCGAGAACGGCGACATTCGCAAGCTCGACGTAAAGGTCGGCGACAAAGTCCTATTCGGCAAATATGCCGGCACCGAAGTCAAGGTGGAAGGTGAAGACCTGCTCGTGATGAAGGAAGACGACATCATGGCCGTAATCGAGGGCTAATCCTCCTTACACCACTATCTCACACTATCAAAGGGCGGCTCCGGCCGGCTGAGTCAACAGAGGAATTTCAAGATGGCTGCTAAAGAAATACGATTTAGCGATGACGCACGGCAGAAGATGTTTGCCGGCGTTACCGTTCTGGCAAACGCGGTTAAGGTGACCCTGGGTCCCAAAGGCCGCAACGTCGTGCTCGACAAGAGCTTTGGCGCACCGACCGTCACAAAAGACGGTGTTTCGGTCGCCAAGGAAATCGAGCTCGAAGACAAGTTCGAAAATATGGGTGCACAGATGGTTAAGGAAGTCGCTTCCCAGACCTCTGATGTTGCAGGTGATGGTACGACGACCGCTACGGTTCTTGCTCAGGCTA
>JABDNG010000109.1 GCA_013001045.1 Woeseiaceae bacterium
CACGCTGTCAGTATTCGCAACATACAGGCGGTCGCCGACCAGGCTCATTCCAAACGGCGATGTCAGACCGGACAACAATACGGTGCGTGTTTCAGCCTCGCCGTCGCGATCCAGGTCGCGCAATAGCGATATGCGGTCCGCGCTTTTCGTCCGCGCGCCGGCGCGTTTCATTACCCGCCGTTCGATACGACCGATTACGCCTCTGGGCTTCTTTTCCTGTGCATTTGTTTCGGCAACCAGCACGTCGCCATTGGGCAACACGTACAGCCATCGTGGATGATCCAGCCCTGTCGCAAACGGAGCGACGGCGAGCCCGTCAGCAGCAATCGGCGTTTCATCATCCCGCCAACCCGTTGCCTTCGCGACGTTGACCAGCGGCAACAGCGAGTCTTTCGGCGCCGGCAGCGCAGGCTCAGGGCCCATGCCGGCAGACACCGGCAAATCCGCATTGCCTGCGCATGACCCGACAGCGGCAATAATCAGGACGGCCAGCACGAGGACCAACAGGAGTTTGAGCGAACGCAGCATAGGGGTCTCTCACAGAGTCATCATGCCGACAAGTATACGGTGTCTATACCAGGAGCGCGTCGAAACGATCGATTGAGCGCCCGTTCCTCGCACAGTATATTTTCGCGCGCCAGAGGGTATGAACTCGCAATCAGCAGTTTCTGGTAAGTCCCTGAAGAAACGTCGGCAACACGACGAGTTGCAGTTACACTATGCGTATTGCGTATTGCGTATTGCGTATTGCGGATTTACGGGGTGTTTCTGGCGGTCCACAGGGGACCCTAAGCGATGTGTGGGGATTGGAGCCGATGGCGAGAATCGAACTCGCGTTATCTGCTTGGGAAGCTAATGATTTACCGTTGAACTACACCCGCTGAGTCACGTTTCCAATAGTTTACTCAGTCGATTCAGCGGTTAGCAATAGCCCTATCTGAACATCTCCCGGTACAGGAATCGTGCCGATGAACCACGTATTTCGTACGACACTCTTGGGTGGACACTGACTTTTGAGGTCAGGCAATGAGTTTTGATGCACTGTTTTGTCGCTAAATAATGACTCTAGTCACCATATGTAATAGTTTGAATGACTATGTAAAGTAGGAATTCAATACCCCGATCCTTTTAATATGATTGGCGCGGAGGTCGGGCGTTGTAAGAACTCTTTTTCTTAGGTCTGATACAAAAAAATAATCGCCCTGCATTACAGGGCCCTAAAAAAGAACACAGGATCACACAAAAGCAATGCGATGTTTTTTGCTCCTTCTTGTCGCCATGCTCTCTTTGTTCTCGCCAGTGGCTTACTCCCACGAAGGAAATAGCGAGCCATGGCTTACCAATGAAACGTAACTGAGACTCGTGCAGATATAGGCTCGAGAGGACGAGAGTGCACGTCATCAACGCCGCCAATTGTTTCGCCCGGCAAACGTGATGCGTAGTAGTACGAGATATCGTTAGAATCTGAATCCAGCAGGTTGAATACGTCAAACCTGAATTCCATTCTCTCCATACGATATCCGACGCCGGCATTAATCAGCAGCGATGCTTCTGAGCGCACAGTATTATTCTCTATCAACGGTGCTGCTCCGAGGTATCTGGCGCGAGCAGAGGCGAAGACCCCATTTGCCCAAACGCTATTCAGTCCGAGTGTAGCGCTGGACTCCACGGCCCCCGGAATTTCTCGGCCCGCACCCTCGTACTGCTTGAACTTGCTGTCGGTATAGGTGTAGGCGAAGTTAGCAGCGAGCCAGTCATTTACCCGCAGGAAAGTCGAGAACTCGACGCCAACACGTTCGGATGCTCCCAGTGCTTCAGTAGAACCTGCATCACCAACAAACAGTAACTCGGAATCCAATTCGAGCCAAAAGGCAGTCACCGTTGCGTTGAGTTTCTCGCCAGACTCAAACCGGGCGCCAATTTCTGCCCCATTCGACTGAGCAAAGGGATCAACTGTTTCCGCAGGAGCACCACTCACCGGATCGATGGTGATCGTGTTGCCTCGAACGTCGTTGGAATGAAACCCGCGGCCCCAGTTCAAATAGACTTCGAGAAAATCCGTTGCGCGAAATGCGGCATTGAATTTTGGGCTTAGCAGGAAATCGCTTCCAGCGCCGCCGTTTTCGATTCGATCAGCGTCAACATCCCATTCGAAATAGTCCGCCCGCAACCCAAGCGCGACCCTTAGTGTGTCGGTTATTTTCAGGCCAAAATCTCCGTAGCCACTGAGTGACGATTCTACGACGGAGTCTCGTCGGACTGTTCCGATACGTTGTCGCGCGAAAGTCTGATACAGCGCAATATCGCCAATATCATCCACGCGCACGTCGGATCCCCAACGAAATTCTACTGGCAGAGACCCGGCCGTCCATTGGTTCGAAACGTCAATTCGCAGCCCAAAAGTCTGGCGCTTGTCTATTTGCTCGAATTGATCCCCATTGACCGGGTCTTCCAGCAGGTAAGTGAAGTTCGAATACAATCCAAAATCGTAATCGACTAAATATGCAGTTGCTTCCCAGTTTTCGAACTCAAGTTGTGCCGAAATTCCATACCTGTCCGTGTGTCCGCCAAGGTCCGGATCTATATATCCCAGTCTGTCGATGAGTCCAGAACTGACGGCGCGTTCCGGAATTTGATCAGTAGAATTCCACTCCCCCGAATAGCCGAGCAGCGAAAGTTTTGCAACCGCTATTCCGATGGGAACTTTGTATTTAAGAAAAAACTTTGTCTGCTCCAAGTCTTCATCGATTTCCCAAGGTCCGCTGTACACGCTGTAGTCTGCTGCTGCCGTCAACGTGCCGCCGAGAGTATCAAAACGAGAGGATCCCAGGATGCGCCGGAAATCGAATGTGCCGACAGTAACGTTCAGGGCTCCCTCATCAAGCTCGTCGTATAGCTGAAAGTCAACGCTACCTGCAGATGAAAAATCTCCAGCAAGTGCAGAGTATGGTCCTTTCCGGTAAGACGTGGTCGCAACCATTTCCGGAATAAAGAAATTTAGATCGAGGTAACCCTGACCGTGGCCGTGCGTCCTCATATTTATTGGGACGCCATCAACAAATGCTGAAAAATCAGTTCCATGATCCAGGTTGAATCCGCGAAGGAAATACTGATTAGCCTTACCGGTGCCGGAGTGTTGTGTTGCAACCATGCCAGGAATCGCTTCAACCAACTCTCCAACTCGCATCAGTGGAGCTAGACGAATGTCGTCGAAACCGACAATACCCTCAGACGCCGCGCCAGCAAGACCTAGCATTTCCTGCGCGCGACCATAGATAATTAATTCCTCAACCAGCTCGCTATTTCCTTCGTGGGAATAAGCCACTGGCGAGAACAAAGAGAGCATGGCGACAAGAAAGAGCAAAAAACATCGCATTGTTTCTGTGTGATCCTGTGCGCTTTTTTAGGGCCCTGTAATGCAGGGCGATTATTTTTTTGTATCAGACCTAAGAAAAAGAGTTCTTACAACGCCCGACCTCCACGCCAATCATATTAAAAGGATCAGGGTATTGAATTCCTACTTTACATAATAATTCAAACTGTTACATATGGTGACTAGAGTCATTATTTATGGACAAAACAGTGCATCAAAACTCATTGCCTGACCTCAAAAGTCAGTGTCCACCAAAGAGTTTCGTACGAAATACGTGGTTCATCGGCACGATATTCTGTACCGGGAGATGGTCAGATAGGGCTATTGCTAACCGCTGAATCGACTGAGTAAACTATTGGAAACGTGACTCAGCGGGTGTAGTTCAACGGTAGAACATCAGCTTCCCAAGCTGAGAATGAGGGTTCGATTCCCTTCACCCGCTCCATCCTGGAACTGATGATGGTTGCTCGATAAGACACTGTGTGCGTGACTGATGCCAGTAAAATTCGGTATGCGTAATGCTTCGGAAATGCAAATCAATCGGCGAGAAGAACGAACCGTGCCGTCTGCCTGCTTTAGAGACACGCCGAAGGGCGGCACGCGGAATTCATGGCAACAATTGTGCCGAAGGTCGATTACTTATTTGGAACGCACCATTCCGACTGGGGGCGCAAGACTCCGGCGCCTTCCGGGGCGTTTTCGATCTCTATACTCGCCGCGTCTGCAAATTCACCAAGAGTTGTTGACCAGTCGGCCGAATGTAAATAAAGGGCAATTTGATAGTCGCCGTCCGCAAGGCCCATTTTGTCAAGAGTTACGGAGAACGACAGTCTTCCGCCGTCATGTTCGATTGTTGATTGATAATAAAGATACGTTTGCAATTGTCCATTGTCGTCGAGCAACGAGATTGCGGGTCGAAACACTCCCAGTGCTTGGTCCACATTTATTTCGAACCCAAGTTCGATTGAAGCACCTGACGTTACGGTAGCGGTATCTGGGTTGCCATTTACGATTGTCGCGAGTTGCATCCCCGGTGGTTCGTGGCCCGTAATGCCGGTTCCGCTGTTGGAATTGTCAACATCGTAGGCGGATTCAATATAGGCCTTGGTAACTACGTCGGCTGACCCGTAGCTAGCCGACTGCCCATGATGTATCCAGATTGCGCGCTGACAGAGCGATTGGACTTGTTGCATATCGTGGCTCACAAGTACCGCAGCCGTACCAGCTCTTAGAAAGGCAGCGGTCCTGTCCGACGATCGTTCCTGGAAGTCTGCATCGCCAACAGAGACAACTTCATCCAGGAGTAAAAGATCGGGGCGTTGCTGAGTTGCAATTGCGAAACCGAGACGTAATTTCATGCCCGTGCTGAGCACACGGACTGGATTGAGTCTGTTGTCCCAGATACCCGCGAATTCCAGCACTTCTTGAACTAATGACCTCGCTTCGCGGACGCTATGGCCGCTGATAATCAGGCCAAGAATGACGTTGTCCTGACAGGTCAGGTCAGGCTGTAAACCCGCGGTAAAATCAAAAAACGCCTCCGCACGACCAGTGCGTTGCACCACGCCTTCGGTGGGGCGCAGCACGCCGCCACAGAGTCGCAGCAGGGTGGACTTACCGGCCCCATTGCCGCCAATAATGCCGAGCATCTCGCCTGGCCTGACATCCAGGGATATATTCCTGACGGCCCAGAAGGTCTCGGTTCCATGACTGATGACTCGTGCCCTTGATACCAGTTCACGGAGTCGTCGTGGCCGATCGCTGCTTGGGCGATTGAGCTGCTTGCCGACATCACTCAGACGCAAGACTGTCATCACATATCCTCGACGAATCGGTAACTGAGCCGCGAATACAGCCAGACCGCAAGTGGCGTGCCAACTCCGACGAAGAGCAGAGCATGCAACAGGTGTGCGACAGGCGGCAACGTTGAGCCGAGAATCGCGGCACGGTAAGCGTCAACTATATATGCCATCGGATTTATTGCGATAATCCAGGTCAGATCCGCTGGAATATCAGAGCGTGAATAAAATATCGGCGTCAGGAAGAAAAACAGCAGTGTAACCACCTGGATTATTTGCTGTACGTCACGATAGTGACTGTTTAATGCCGCTGCGACAAACGCAATCGGCAACATAACAAGCGCCTGCAATAGCGCTATCAGAGGCAGCGAAAGCATGATCGGGTGAAGCTCTGCGCCGACGATAAATGCTAAAAGAAATGCGAGTGGCAACGCTAGTAGGAACTGCACGGCGCCGACTGTGACGGGAATTATGGGCAATACCCAGCGCGGAAATTCCGGTCGCAAGATCAACTCCGGGCTGCGTATTACAGCAACACAACTCGACACGGCGCTGCTCTGGAACCAGCCATAACCGAGAAGCCCGATGAACACATAAGCCGGGTATTTTGGGCCACCCAGTTTCAGGATGATGTGGAAGACCACATAAAGAACGCCCAGTTGCAACATCGGAGAGGCGAGCGTCCAGGCAAACCCCAAAACTGAGCGGTCGTAATTGACCTTGAGGTCGCGCAGAGTCAGGGTGCTGACTAACTGCAGCCGGTTTCGAAGTGTCGATACGGTCCGTGAGTTTGCTTTGCGACTCATGTCGATGCCAGATCCTTGGCATCGGATCTATTGTTGCGTTTGAGAAAAGACACCCCGTCCGCGACGGCATCGCCGGAGCGGCCGTTTCTTTGAACTCGGCGCCTGGCTTGCATGAGAGCGATCGGTCCCATGAAATGGCCCGCGATTTCGACGAATGTAAGATGCAGCGGATAGGCTGGCGCCTTGAAGCAAAGCAGCGATTTCAATGCTCTCCACATTTGACCGGCGTGCCAGCGGGGCAGAACGAACATCATGCGTCGAAGCGCGGACCGGTCCCCGTCGCGACGCCACGTTGTCAACAAGTACGCCACGTGTCCCTTGCTGTATGAGAAGAGTTGTTTCCTCAAAGCAGCCGGTGTCACGCGATGCTTGTGGCGAACGTACGCCGAAGGTTCATAAACGATACGCTTGCCGGACATCAGAATGCGGTAGAACAGATAGGTGTCCTCACTGCACCCGGTCGGCATTCCGGCGCCGAGCGCTTCGTCAAGGAGTCCGACACGCCTGTCCGTGAACAACTCGGAGCGAAACGCCGCATTTGCGGTTGCGCCAATCTCCCAGGTTTCAGCGGCATAGGCGCTGGCCCCGAGCCAGCGATAGTCGAATGTGCGCCTCGCGAATCCTCGTCCGAGACCGCCATACTCCTCGAAGCGGCGCTCAGACGCATCGTCGAGCGTTAGCGGGAGGACGTTGCCCGTCACGCCGGCCACCGTCGGATCCAGGAATGGCCGGCACAGTTCGTCCAGCCAATTCGGTGGAACGATGACGTCGTCATCAGTGGCTACGATGATTTCGCCTTGTGCCGCGCGTATTCCCGCGTTGCGCGCGTACGACAGTCCGCGGCGTTCTTCAGGCACGTAGCGAACGCTTTCGAAGTCAGCAACCACCTTTTCGCTTAGGCCCGAAATCGGATTATTGTCGACGACAACGATTTCGAATTGGTGCCGGGTTTCGATGCATTGTAGCGACTGCAGGCATCGACGTAGATCATCGGGCCGGTCCAGGGTCGCCAGCACCACTGACACGAACATGGATTCCGGATGATGATAGGACGTAGTCGGCGCCGCCACGCTAAAATGACCGCGGAAGGCCGCGGCGTATGTCGTTTCCCAGTCCTCGGGTGCGTACGCCGGATCCGCGGCAAAGACCCATGGCCCGAACCAGTCTGCGACAGCATAGGCAATTTCCGTTCTACCGATAGCGCGCCCGTTATGAGCAATGCGGATCATACCGAGTAGTGAGTTCTTTTTGCGCACGAGAATGTCGACTTCATCGTAGTCCACAGCATCTGCAACTTCTTTAAGCGGGCGGCTAATGTCGATCTCACGCTGTGCGACGCCGCGAGAGTGACTGCCGCGACGCCGCTCGCTCGGTGTTTTTGGCTCGAGCCATGGACGCACCGGGCCAAGGTCGCGTTCAATTTGACGTGCCCGCTTGCGGGCCTGAAAGTACGTAAACGGATGAAGGAGCGTGCCTTTCAGTTCGCGGGCACGCAGGCGATTACGAAAATCCTTGCGCCGAAATACCCATTTGAGCGATGGCTTCAGCAGCCATTTCACCGACCACCACGCCATGAGCTTGGAAATCGCGCCGCGTTCTGCCGGTGCGCGCAGCCACATTGCGAGGAACATTGCGAGCGAACCCCGGCCGTTATTCTCGAGTTGGCGGTAAAGGCTAACGTGGTCACGACGGTGATAATGAAACACGATTGCAGCCGGCCAATAGCAGAGCGTGTTGCCGTTAGCGAGTACGCGCGCCAACATCTCGATGTCACCACCACCGTTAGTCAGAGTTCCGACGTCAAGCGCAGTGTCAAATCCGCCCAGACACTCGAACGCCTTCCGTCGGAATGCCATATTTGCACCTGTGCCGTACTGTCCTGCTCCGTAGTAGCCCCAGCGATCCATGCTGCGGGAGGGCACTCGCACCCATCGTGGCGTACACCCGCGGCCGAATCCGCCGTTGTACTCGAAAAGCTGCTGCGCTTCGGTATCGAGTTCCGCCGGCTCTACCAGTCCGGTCATGGCCATGATGTCCGCAGCACTGTTGAACGCGTCTGCTATTGCGCCGGCCCAGCCGATATCGACAGCGACGTCGTCATCGGTATACGCAATGATCTCGCCACGCGCCTGATCGGCGCCTGCGTTTCTCGCCCAATCGAGGCCTGGCCGCGTTTCCCGTACATAAGCAATGTCCGGAAAGGCCTCGTGGACGAGAACTTTCGTGGATTCGTCACTCGGAGCGTTGTCGACGACGACGACTTCCAGCGGCGCGGGATTCAATTTCGCCAAGCTTTTTAGGCAGGTTTTGAGCTGCTCAGATCGGTCACGCGTGCAAACCACAACGCTGATCATTGCAGCCGACGACGTGAAATCGGGCGCCGTGAACAGGTCATGCGGATTCGGCGTCGTATCGTCCTGCGTGCTAAGCCATTGGGCAACGGAATTGCGGAGGGCCTCGCCGGCCGTGTGTGCGATCAGTGCGGATCGAATCTCGGCGGCCTCCACCCGGCCATCGCGCACCGGAAGCTCGATTGGCGCCAATGGCCAGCTTTTCCATCGCGGCAGTATTCGCAGGTTGTGGTATTTGTCGAGTCCCTCAAAGTGGGGCAAGGCTTCGCCAATCTCAAGGGATGCGCAGGCGACGGCGGAAATCGTTTCGGTGCGTCGGTCGTTCATTTACACGCTTTCTCCGATATCGTCGCCTGGTAAGCTGTAATGCCGGCAAGGCCGCCATAACACTCTTGCAGCAAAGTTGCGGCGGGCACCGGGTGTCGGCCGATAAGCGCGCGGCCAATCTGCTTCAATTCGTGGGCGATCCACCAAGCCGCATAAATCAGTGCTCGACCACGATAGGGGCCGTGTCGAATGAGCTTTTGCACATAGGCCATGTGCGCTTTCCCCCAACTTTCCGCGTACTGTCTCTTGAGCCCGAGCCAATCACGTCGGTGTTCGTGATATACCATTGCTGCCGGTTCGTAACGCAGCGTCGCGCCGCTGGCGATGACGCGACAGAAGATATCCAGATCGCCGCCACCGGGCAACTGGGCGCCGCGATCGAGCGCGTTATCGAATCCGCCGAGGTCGACAAGCAGGGTGCGGCGAAACGCCATGTTTGCGCCGTTACCAAAAAGGCCCGCCCGTACCGGAAACAGAATCCCCCGCCGGTCGCGCCCGTTGAACGATGAGGGCTCAAACCCGCGTCGAAAGCCGCCACGGCGTTCGAACGCAAGCTGAGCGGGCGTTTCCAGGGCCAGGGGCAGGATTTGGCCGGTGACAGCCCCGACGTCGTTGGATTCTGCTGTTGCGTGACGCAAGGCACGGCCCCAGCCCGGCGCGACGACGACGTCGTCGTCAACAAAGGCGATCCAGTCGCAGCTGCTTTGCTCGACGGCCGCATTTCGCGCGAAATTGAGTCCGGCAACCGGTTCTCGAAAATAGTCGACTCCTGCACGGCGCGCGACGTCCTTGCTTTCATCGCTGTCAGGGGCGTTATCGACTACGAGTACGCGGGTTACATCGCCATCGGCAAGCTGCGGCAACAGTGCGCTTAGGCAGCGTTCCAGCCGCCGTGGCCGGTTATGCGTACACACCGCCACGCCAAGTTCCGGGAGCGATTCTGGATTGGCGCTCAATCGGCGGGGGCGCGTCGGCAAAGCGGCAATTGTAGTGTGTATCTTGGACAGTAACGTCGCGCTATCGCCGCTGTCACAGATCAAGAAGTCGACCGGTCGGCCGTCGTTCCATAGACAGACTGCGAATCCGCCAAGTCCCTCAGGAATTTCAGCGCATGAAACGCGCGAAATGTCTATGTCGATGACACCGTACTTTTGAAATCGCTCTGTCACGCCGCGCCGGCTCCTGCCCGCGATGCCGCGACTTGCCGCATTTCCTGGTAACGGCCCGCGTACGCCCAATTCATTCGAGCCACATGCCAGGCTTGTGCCGGTCGCAGGACGTCGAGTCGCAGTATTGCCTTCCCCAATCGAAGAAGGGGCTTGAGCAATCGCCAGACCAGGAACATAGATGCCATAGCACGGGCGTTAATTGGCCCGCGAGCGACAGCTTTGCTAAGGAATACGATCAAGCCGGCCTGGTGTTGGCCAATCTGTGCAACGGCGCTGGCAATAGTCTCTCGATGTTCATGCTGTGCGCGGATTCGAGGCTCGTAGATGACGGCATGGCCAGCCAAAACCAGGCGCCAGTAAATGTCGAGGTCGCCGCCGCCGCCTAACGCAGCACCCAAATCGAGCGCATCGTCAAATCCACCGATGGCAAGCGTTTTGTCACGATGTATGGCCATGCAACAGCCGTTGCCAATAGCGACAACGCGATGTATCGGGCTGCGTTTCCAGGGCAAGGTTCCGGATTGAGCCAAGGTACGGCTTTGCGCGCCGCAATCGAAGCCACCATTGGCCTCGAAAAGACGTTCGCCCGGATGTCGTGTTGAAAGCGGCAGGACCCGACCATTGACCACTGCCGCGTCGGCATATCGGTGCAGCGCCTCGCCCAATTCATGAACCGCCAACCGATCAAGTACGACGTCATCATCGACATAGAGCAACCACTCGGTGGTGGCGTCGCGCAGCGCACGGTTGCGCGCGAAATCAAGCCCCTCTCTTGGCTCATAAACCAGTCGTACGGCGGGAAATTGCTCCGCCAGCTGCGCCGCGTAAGTATCGTCAGGCGGCATATTTGCGACAACTAGAATTTCTTTTGGCATTGATTGCTGCGCAGTCACGGATTCGAGCGCTCGCAATAGCAAACGTGGCCGCGAGCGCGTGCAAATCACCACAGTCACTTGGTTGTGCGCGGAGCGAATCACGGCGACCTCCAGCGTTTCACGGTTTTCGTCGAAAAAGAGCGACGCTTATACCATTCTGCAACGCCAACCAGCATCCCGACTACGTATGTGATTCGGGAAACCAGCACCAGCGGAATCTGGACAATAATTTCAAGACGGCCATGTCGCAACCAAAGACCGACGATTAATACAGTGTGTGCAACGGCTAGGAAGGGAACGCCCAATGCCGTTACAAGTGGCCACCGGTACAACCATGCCATGCGCGCGCTGCGTGTCGAATGCTTGCTCTCGATGGACGTGAATCCCCAGCGATAATGCCTCCGTAACAAGGCCAAGAAGCCGGGCCTGTTGTGATGCTGAACGGTCGCTTCAGGTTCAAAAAAAATGGTCTTCCCCATTTCTCGCAAACGACCAAGTGGCGCACGCTCTTCATTGGTGTAATAAAGTGGCCAAGCCTCGGAAAATCCGCCAGAGATGAAGAATGCTTCTCGCCTGAAGCTTAAATTTGGAGGTGGGTGGTGTGGTACACATCCGCGGGGACGTCGGCTATGCACCAAATAAAACCCACTCAGGTAGTCAGCGCGCGCCGTGAAGGACAAATCACTTGGCATGTCGATGGCCCCGCCGACGACCGCATGGCCCTCAGCATGTGCGTGCAAGAGTGCCTTCAGCCATCCGGGTTGTGTCGTACAATCCGCATCGAGAAATACGATCGGATCGCCGAAAGATTCGTGGGCCCCAAGGTTGCGCGCACGAGCAGGGCTCCCACTTCCAGCTTGGCTGGAGATTACGCGGCACGGGAACGAATCTGCTACGGCACCAGTACGATCAGTGGAACCATCATCCACTACGATAACGTCCAACGGCCGATCGACTTGCTGTTCGAAAACCGAGCCCAACACCTCTCCAATCCAAGACTCAGCATTCCTGGCGGGAATTACGATCGAAACCGGTACACTACACATCATAATAGAATCGATAATCTGAATGGCAGAGAAATGATGCTTGTCGCAATAAAACACATTGTTTTGTCTCGTTGAATCAGCGGGGAATTTCGCACAGCGTTTCGCCGTGAAATCACAATTCGGAGGCTCTGCGAAATCCATCGAGTTTTGGTCTTAGTAAGACTAAGACCGCCGTTATCTGAACCTGTGCCCGCCCGGAGAAGGGTACGCCCAGAGAAGGGTATAATGCTCTCTATGAGCTTTGCGCTGACCGGAGCTTGTCGTGTCAGAAGCGGCGCTGTCAGTATACCCCGGGTCTGATGGAACGAGCGGGAGGTTATTACTGGAAAATGTGTTGGATTATCGGTCATCAGAATTCTTAAACTCTTCATTTAGTCGACAATTATCGGCCAATGTCTTCGCTTTTTCGTCGAACCAGTTCAACGTATCGACCGTGAACTGCCTCCACTCCTTGCATGACATAAGAGTGTCCGACGCACCGTCTAGAAATAGCGGGTTATTCAAGTTGCGGCGATGCTTGCGATTTGCGCGACAATGAAGATGTTCCCGATTTGGAAGATATGACCACTGTAGCTTTCGGATTAGGTTAATAACGGCTTGGCCCTATCCTCGATAGGCCTTACTATGGACTGAGAATATAGCAGTGAATTCGCGGAAAATGGCTCAAGTAACGAAGAGTAGGGCGATTAGCAAACTTCGTCGGTTTCTGCCCATTTGCGGCGTTTTTTGTGTGGCTCTAATTTCAGGTTCCGTGAACGGACGCGATGATGCGGAAAATGCGGATGTTTACAAAGAAATCCAGCCAAAAGTTTCGACTCATTCGGCTAGTAATTTCTTACTTAAACTGGCCACATATGAACTGGCAATCGGTGGAACTTCGGGCGGAGGAATTGCCGGCGTCGACGACACGCATATTATTGTTTCAGGAAATGGTGATTTTTTTGTTTATCGGCATGTTACGTCGTCGATAGGACCATCTTCGCTTAAATCATTGCCATACAGAGCGCCAATGAATACGGCAGGATTTCTTGCGGCCGCAGAGGCTTACTCCGGGAATCCACGAAGTGTCAACACGGGCTGGTTTAGAGTTAACGATGTTCTCACGGCAAATGTATCTGGCCGGACACGGGTTGTCGTGTCACACGACTACTGGAATCAAGACGACGCTTGTCTGACCGTACGACTTTCGTACGTTGACATTTTATCCCAGGCTTTCATCGACGGCAGTGCGCCTGCTGAATGGCGCCTCTTGTATGAAACTTCTCCCTGCGTGAGCTTTAAGGCTACAGGTCATCCGTTTGCCGGCATGCAAGCGGGGGGCAAGATGACAATGTTATCGGGAAAGGACGATAAGTTATTGGTTGCTTTCGGTGATCTCGAGTTTGATGGAGTCAATAGCGACATTGTGTATTCCCAAGATACGACGTCCTCTTACGGGAAAGTTGTCTCAATCGATTTGGCTACCGGTCAGTCTGAGCAGCTGACTCTGGGCCACCGCAGTCCGTCGGGTCTTTATTCCGATAAGTCGGGTCGAGTCTGGTTGACCGAGCATGGGCCGCAGGGCGGGGATGAACTCAACCTGATCGTCAAAGGAGCGAACTATGGTTGGCCACTAGTAACATATGGTACCCAATATGAGACATATTCATGGCCATTGTCGGCTCAGCAGTCCGAACACAACGGGTTTGAGGCCCCGATTTATTCGTGGGTCCCATCCATTGGCATCTCTGACGTCATTAGGATAGAGGGGAACGGATTTCCCGTTTGGCAGGGAGATTTGTTAGTAGCTTCATTGCGTGCGGGTTCATTGTTTCGTGTTCGGGCCCGGGGAGGCAAGACTCATCTTGTAGAGCCAATTCCAGTTGGCGTGCGAATTAGAGATTTTGTCGAGACGGATAATGGTGAATTGTTGTTGTGGACGGACAGTGGATCAATAATAGCTATTGAGCCCATCGATGACTTTGAGGAGATAAGGAAATTGGCTGGATCGAGCATCTCAACTTGGTCGGGACAATCCTTATTCCGCGCTTGTACGGCCTGCCACACGAGTAGACTGGGTGAGCCGCACGGCATAGGCCCAAATCTTTGGAACATTGTTGCAAAGGATATCGCGTCTTATCCAGACTATTTATATTCTCCTTCGCTATCAGCTATAAGTGGAGTCTGGGATGCTGCAATGCTAGACGCATTTTTGGCTGACCCGCAGGCTTTTGCTCCGGGCAATAGAATGATGTTTCAAGGCCTCTCGAACGCGATCGACCGCCGAAATCTGATCGAATTCATGAAAGACGAAATGTCGGAGAAGATGGATGCCATTTCGGAAGACGTAGAAATCGAGTATATCTCTGATTCAGCTGGTACGGTCTACCTAGTGTGGGGAATTGATGGGTGGCAGCCGCTGCCGCCAGATGCCTTGCCGCCAATGACCGAGATTTGGGACGATGGCATTATGCACACGTCGATGACACAGACCGGCAATATTTTTCGAGCACGTATCAGGGCGCCTGAACGATCAGAACTCGAATTTGGCTTTCTAATCACTTCGCGAAAAGATCGCTCTAAGACGTCTGTATGGGATGGAGATTACCGTCTCGATCGACCTATTGAGCGGATCGTTACCATCGATGGCCTTACGATCGACTAGTCGGCAGCACGGCGTAGACGTATTTCGCACAACAAATAATTTCCGTTAGGTTGAGACCGTTAGAGCCGCTATTCGATCACCCAACAAATGTGAATAGACGTTGCTCACTGTCCTGTTGAACGCTCCTTCGCTAAACACGTCCCTTGAGAGCTCAGCGTATTTAACTCTAATTTCTTCGCATCGACTGGCATCATCAAGCAGCCTTGCAATCGCGTCGGCGACATCTCTCGCTACAGGCTCGCAATACTCTGCGGCGCTACCAAGAACGACTCGATGTGCTGGTACGTCTGTTGCCACGACTGGAATGCCAGCGCCAACATAGTCAAAAAGTTTAAGTGGAGCGTTGAGACCTCGCACTCGTGGTGAAACAGCAATGTCGGCGCATGCCATAAGTTCAAGTGCGCAGTTTCTCGGCACGCGTTCGATAATATGTATTCGGGATAGTAGCGAAGGCTCAATTTTGCGCCGTAGTTTATCTGCATCGTTACCGGTTGCGCCTACGATAGCGACTTCGGTGGTTGCCCGTGTGGCAAGCAGTAACGAAATCGCTTCGAGAAAAAGACCGATATTTTGGTTGCGAGTTAGATTTCCCGTGTAGACAATGAGCTCGCTTTCGGTACTAATGCCGTAGCGAGACCGAATCGAAGAGTTTTGCGACTCGTCAAGTGGCGGCTGTTGAACAGGGAATAACCACTCAGTTGCATTCTCCGATTCATGTAGACTTTTCGCGGCAGCGCCCAGCCCTAAGCTGCAAAATACTGTATTGACACCGCATACAATACGACGCTCAATAGCACGAATCATTGCTATGGCTGGCCAATGTCCGAGTATCGGCAAGGTACTGAGTTCATCGCTGAGCCAACTGTGCATATCGTAGACGATTGGAATATTTGAGAGGCGAGTCAATACACGAGCAGTGATAACGCCCTCTTCGACGGCATGTATAGCCACGTATCGGTTCTGTCGCAGCATTTTCTCGGTCAGCCGATATAGCGCGAAGTGCTGCACGATTTTGCGCCACGACAGTCCTATCGGCAGGTTTGGCGACGACAATCGGGATTCGGCACGGAAAACGCGTATGCCTGCATAGTCAGGATCGGTGCCGCCTTTGAAGGTAACGACGTCAACATCGAAGCCTGCGCGAACCATCGCACGAGTCGTATGGAGCAGTGCGATCGGAGTGCCTCGATCTTGATAGAACGGCTGTGGAGCAATCACCAGGATTCGAGGCAGAATGTCGGTCATTTATGGCATGGATTCGGGTAGTTGGCAGGCAATTATCGCGCTTTTACGCTAGTAAAACGTCGACCCAGTTCAATGTCGTATTTGTGAACTAGCCGACCATCTCGCACGGCAAAGTTATTGTAATCGAACCCAGGGAGTTATGTCTTAAAAGGTGCCTTGGTGGACCGGCATATTCTCAATGGCCGAAGTATGAGCGATGCCAAGCCCACGAGGTCTCGATAATTGTCTCAATATCGGACATTTTCGGCTCCCAACCGAGTATTTCCCTGGCTCTTCCAGGCGCTGCGACGAGAGAGGGCGGGTCCCCCGGTCTCCGCGGGCCCTCAATCACAGCCAGCTCACGCCCGGTCGCCAATTTTGCGGCGTCGATTACTTCGCGGACTGATGAGCCTACACCAGTCCCGAGATTGAACGCATCCGAGGCGCCACCGTCCAGAAGGTAATGAAGTGCGCCAACGTGCGCGTCAGCCAAGTCTTGAACGTGCACATAGTCCCGGATGCACGTCCCATCGGGCGTGTCGTAATCGTTACCAAAAACAGTGATATTCTGACGTCGACCACTCGCCGCGTCGAGAACTAGCGGAATCAGGTGCGTCTCAGGGTCGTGGGACTCTCCAATTTCACAATCCGGATCGGCTCCGGCCGCATTAAAATATCGCAACGCGATCGAACGCAGCTTATACGCTGAATCGAAGTCCCGTAAGATTTGCTCAACTATTAGCTTTGATCGGCCATACGGATTTATGGGGTCTTGCGGTTGGGTTTCCTGGATCGCTCCACCCCTCGGTACGCCATAGGTTGCGCAGGTGCTCGAAAAGATCAACTTGTCTATTTCGGATCGCAACATTGCGTCCAGCAGTCCCAACGTACCGACAATATTATTATCGTAATACTTCTGTGGATTCGACACCGATTCGCCAACATAGGCAAATGCGGCAAAGTGGATAACGGCTATTGGACTGTAGCTGTCAATAATTCGCAAAATTGCATCGGACTCGCGCGTGTCACCGTGTTCTAGCGGGCCCCATTTAACGGACCATTTGTGGCCATGTACCAGATTATCCAATGCCACGGGGTGAAAACCAGCCTCTGCGAGGGCTTTACACGTATGGCTGCCAATGTAACCGGCGCCTCCTGTGACAAGAACCGTTCTTTGCATGATAATCAACCTCGGGTTGAGGCGGTTGTACTAGCCGAAGAATAGCCGTTGGCTGCAGACTAAGCGAAAATCTTTGAAGACTTACGTTCTTCGCGGCCTGTTCCTTTGAGTGACAAATCCGACAAAGGATCTGTCTTCGGGTTCGCGAGCAGAGCATCGAAATAGCCGATGGTTTGCTTTAGGCCATTCTCAAGGTTTGTAACAGGCGACCAGTCCAGTGTGTCCTTCGCCAGCGTGATGTCGGGCCGCCGCCGCATGGGGTCATCTTGCGGCAGAGGTTGGTGAACGAGTTGAGACTTCGAATCCGTTAGCTCAATTATTTTCTTGGCTAGCGCAAGGATCGTCGTTTCCGTAGGATTGCCTAGATTGACCGGTCCGCTAAAATCGTCGGGTGAATACATTAGTCGTAGCAGACCATCGACCAAGTCGTCGACGTAACAGAATGAGCGCGACTGCTCGCCTGTCCCAAATATTGTAATCGGTTCGTTCTGTAATGCCTGGACAATGAAGTTGGAAACGACACGCCCGTCGCCGGGATTCAATCGGGGGCCATACGTATTGAAGATCCTGGCGATTCGAATAGGGACCGCATGCTGTGCATGGTAGTTGACGCATAGGGTCTCGGCGCAACGTTTGCCCTCATCGTAGCAAGCCCGCGGTCCGATGGGATTGACATTTCCCCAATAGCTCTCAGTCTGTGGATGGACCAAGGCGTCTCCATAGACCTCGCTGGTTGATGCTTGCAGGAACTTTGCTTTGGTTCGCTTGGCCAGACCAAGCATGTTAATTGCGCCGTGAACATTCGTTTTGACCGTTTGTACGGGGTCGTACTGGTAATGCACCGGCGACGCAGGGCATGCCAGATTGAATATTTCGTCGACTTCAACATACAGCGGCCAGGTTATGTCGTGGCGTTGGAACTCAAACAGATGCGAATCTAACAGACGCGAAATTGACGACTTGTGACCCGTATAAAGATTATCGACACACAACACGTCCGCGCCACCTTCTAGCAGGCGCTCGCAGAGGTGCGAGCCGATAAAGCCCGCGCCACCGGTTACAAGTACGCGTCGGTCACTGTAAACGTCATTGTTCAACATATGCATAGCTTCCTTTATGAGTTTCTCGCCTGTGAACAATGACTATTCATTGATCGCGGTGTTCAGAGTAGCGAGACATAGCTTGCTGTAAGAAACAGTCTATCTGGGGAGATTGAATTCCAGGACTTCCGCTTATTTCCGGCATGGTAGAATTCTGGCTGATCTGCGTCAATACGTGAGCGTGCAAGAAGTGTAGCAGGGCGGAGATTTGGTATAGGGGATGCGCCGAGTCAAGGCAATGGTCAATAGCTCGGGCCAAGAATTGTATCGCTGATTGGATACTTCGAGGAAGCAACCGATACGACTGTTATGCATTCCTTGGTATTTAATATTGTTAAGAAGAAACCCTAGATAGAACCCAGAGTATGCGTGGACCAAAACGTTATCTAACGAGTCAGAATTACTCACCAACGCTTATCTCGTGCGTGTTCTTCGGTTTATTCTCTGTGCAAATCGCGTTCGCATTACCTACGGGGCTTAGAATTATAGGCGAATCTCCTTCGAGTGGCACCGTTCCTTCCTTACGAGACGAAGGCGCCGCAGTATCGCGGGCGATAGAGAATGAACCCATGGTTGACATCGATGTACTCGCGCAACTTGAAGAGTTTCGAAAAGCAAATTTGCAGAGGCGAATAGCATTCGTGAAGTTGTATGGCGAAAGGGCGGATTATTACGCCGTGGAGATGCTCTTGATGGGCGTGGTGGATCAGTACCCACTTGTGCGGCAGGCTGCAGTTGAAGAACTGAAAAGAATCGGTGAACCGTTAGGCAGCCAGATATACCAGGCAATCGAAGGATCGGAGGAGGCGCGCCAGCAACTCGCCTCGCTGCAGGACCTTAGGGCGATTCGAGCGCTAGCTTCCGCTCTTGACCACCTAAATATTTCTCTGCACTGGGCTGCCTGGGACATCCTGAACAGAATCAAAGACGATCGTGTCGTCGATCCAGTCGTTAAAATACTGCAGAGCGGATCTCCGAGGGCGAAAGTCGCTTCAATCTATATTCTAATGAAATTTCAAGATCCACGTATTACCGGTCTCCTGATCGCTGCCAGCGCTGACGTTCGATATGAAGTGAGGGAAGCTGCAATGTATGCGCTTCGCAATTTGACTGACGAACGTGCTCTAAATTCGCTGCTAGTTGGATTGGAAGACCCCAATCCGTCAGTCCGTGAAGCTGCGGCATACGGACTTGCGAATCGCAGTGGCCGGAAAGAGGCCGTTGCTCCGTTAATTAAGGCAATGGCCGATCGAGACGTAAAGGTACGAGTTGCAGCGACATGGACCATTGCGTCTTACAATGATCTGGCCTCATTCGACGCACTGGTACGAAATCTTCGGAGCGATGACCATAAGTTGCCGATTGCTGCAGCCTATTCTTTGGGCCGACTGGGGAACAAACATGCGGTTGAACCTCTTGCAGCGGTTCTTGGAAATCAAGAGTTGATGACAAGTGTTCGCGTTGCTGCAGCCACAGCGTTGGGACAACTGGCTGACAAAGGAGCGACAGATTCGCTTATCAAAGCGATGAATGTTGACAATATCATCCTGCGCGAACAGGCTTTCCTTGCTGCGACAAAGATCAGTGATCCCGAATTGACTGCTGCCGTCCTGAGGAGCCTTGGGAACAAAAGCACAGAAACTCGTGAAATGGCCTGGAGCGCGCTTCGAGATTCCCGAGAATCTACAGCGACGTTGGCTGTTAGCATGTTCGAGGGCACTCTTGACGAGGGACAGGTATCAGAATTGCGGGAAGATACTGTTTCGATGTCAATTCTTACAGGTGTTTTGGGCAATCCCCGAGGTGAAGTGCGACGGGCCGCGGCACGTGGACTCTCGGTTGTGGAGGATACGCGCGTCATTCAGAACCTGAGGACGATGGCCGGGGGGTGGAACCTATGTGATAAGTACGTTGCGATTGGAGCCTTGGCAAAAGTTTGCGGGTTTCTTGAATTTCTAAAGAACATTATGCTCGTACTCTTGCGGCCGGCGACGTTGGCGTACATAGGGTTGCTCGCAGCGATATTTGTAGCCACCAATAAATCAGTGCGCACATACAGGCCCCAGTTACGCCACCTCATCAGAAAAGGCCAATACACTGGACCTGCTCAGTCGGATACGCCTGCGCCGTAGATGGCAGTCCTAATCGAACGCTCATCAATACCTATGTTGATAAGACCAAAACGAAGCCGACGATACCGGCACTTTCTCGGAGTGCTTTCGCGCCGTAAGCTATTTGAACAGCGACCCGTTGAAATGAGGTTTCAATTCCCTTCACCCACTCCAAATACAGGCCTGCTATTTTGCGCTGGGTACGCATGGTTTCGAGATTAGCGAATACAATCAAGCATTGATTGATCGTTTCAGCAGCACTCGGTGTAGCGCTGGGCTTACTGTCGGCTGTCCACGCCTATGAGTATGCTGCGATGGCGGGCTCTGTGCAGGAGGGTCGCTGGCGCACCAATGAAGAAATCGGTTCCGCGGATGCCGACATGCGCTTGCGCGCGGCGATTTGCAGCCACTGCAGCAATGCGTGCCGATCCTATGATCGCCCTAAGATGCCCGGCGTTTCGTTATAATAAGCGCAGCCAGACGATAGGACGTTGACGTGAAAGCTAGCGGATTTCTGATAGTTGCGGCTTATTTGGTCGGTGGATGTGCGTCCGAAACGCCGAGCAAGCTGCTCGACGACTACGAGGAGGTCGATACGACGACTGTCCTGGATGCCCCCAGCTCAAAACCGGGAACGTTTTCGCCCGAGCATCGAGATGCGGTATTGAGAGGCGAGTACCTGGTCGAATTGCTGGGTTGCGGATCCTGCCACACCGACGGCGCGTTGGTCGGCGCGCCCGATATGGATCGCGCGCTCGCCGGCTCACGAACAGGCATCGCCTTCACAAACCCTCTAGGCGAGAAATACCCGGGTGTCATTTATCCGGCCAACATCACCCCCGACAACAAAACGGGAATCGGTGAGTGGACCGACAGCCGGATCGCCAACGCCATCAGGGCCGGCATTGGCCGCCATGGCAGTCGGCGCCTGGCATCCATGCCGTGGCAGGGCTATGCGAGAATTTCCGACGACGATGTGGCGGCGATAGTCGGTTACCTGCGCAGTATTGATGCCGTAGAGCACGATGTCCCTGACGAAGTCGAGCCGGGAGAGCGCGCAACGCATCCATTCGTCTATTTTGGTGTCTACCGCAGCAAGTAAGCACCTAGTGTGCAATATCGTCCAGCCAATTGATAAGCTCATGCAGTTTTTCACGTGTCTTCGGCGAGCGTTTGAGCGTCGATTTCATCGCGTCATCGACGACTCCTGCAGCATCGCTCAGTAATTCGCGACCCGCCGGCGTTAACCCCGCAATTGCAAGTCGTGCGTCGCGCTTACTCTTGACTGTCGCGACGATGCCCAGCTTTTCCATGGGCCGCAGTGCGCGCGTGACGCCCGACGGCGTGAGTCCGACGACTCGAGCCAGATCGACGCGACTGGACTGGGCGTTCGGCGCGTCGCCCAAGGCCTGCAAGAGGCGATACTCGGCGAAGCTGATACCCCGAATCGATCCCAGCGCCGCATCAAGACGCCGCTCGAAACGACCCCAGGCCGCGGCAAAGGTGAGGGCGAGTCGCTGTTCTCTTGATTGTTGATTATCCATGCCTGAAGCATAACAAATACATGAGTACTCACGCAATACTCAAGTTATTGGAGAGCTTGCTCCCGCATGATCAATGCGCCAAAGTACGGTCTCCTGACTTCAGGACCCTTTTCAGAGGACCGCTCTGTGCCGCATCAGCTCGAAGACATCGAAGCCCGCATCATTGGCTGCCTGATCGAGAAATCGATTGTCACGCCGGACCAGTATCCGCTGACGCTCAATGCCCTGACCAACGCCTGCAACCAGAAGTCCGCGCGTAACCCGGTCATGGCCCTGCAGCAAGGCGAGGTACAGCACGCGCTTCGCGTGCTCGAGGCGAAACACCTGGTGCAGATGGAGGAGAATTTCAAGAGCCGGACCGAGAAGTACCTGCAGCGGTTTTGCAACACGCGCTACAGCGATCTTAATTTCGACCCGGCGGAACTCGCCATCGTTTGCCTGCTGTTATTGCGTGGCCCGCAAACGCCGGGTGAGTTACGCGCGCGCGGCGGTCGTTTGCACGCGTTTGCCGATAACGCTGAAGTGCTGGCCGCACTGAAGCGCCTGATGGTGCGCGACGGAGAGCCACTGCTCGTTGAATTGCCACGTACGCCGGGTCGCAAGGACGCGGAGTACATGCATTTGTTCTCGGGTCCGGTAGACCTGGCAGCACACGCAAGCAAGGCGAAGGCGGCGAAGCCTGCCGCGTCGTCCGGGCGCATCAGTGTCGCAGAGTTGGCGGAACGGGTGAGTCAGCTCGAGACCGAAGTGGCTGAACTGAAAAAACGCTTGTAGCAGAGACGGGGAGTTACCAGTGCCCGGTGCCCGGCTCGCCTTTGAAGGGCCCCACTATCTCTGACGTAATCCAGCCGCCATAGAAACGTCCGGGCTGCGGTACAACGCGCTCGCCATCGACAAAGCAATCAATGCGGCCCGGGTAGAACGAAACGTAGTTTCTTAAGATGTCGAATCGCGCGCGTGGTCGTGGATAGTCCCATGCGATAGGGATGCCGGGGTTCGAAGCGAGCGCCCAATAACGCGCCGCACCTTTCCACTCACAGACTGAACGGTCCGGCGACGCCACGAGATGCTGCCACTCCACGGCGTCGGGCCGGACGTAATAGGCCGGCGGACTCGCCGTCTCCATCAAACGATAGCTGGCGGTGCTACTGGCAATACGCGTGTCGTTATTCCTGACCTCGACCAGGCGGTTACAGCGTTTCGCAATCGGAGGCCGCGGGTAATCCCAAACGGATTCCTGCCCCGGCTCAGGCACGATGGCAAAATCCGGACGCTCTTTCCCTTGATAGTTCCACATGACGTCGGCGTGGTCGCACTCGAATACTTCGCCAGCTACCGGCACTGTACCCTATATCGTTGCGGTGCGGAGTTAGTCGTTCGGAAGCAGCCGGCTGATGTCGACTTTGAACTGCAGAAAGAAGAGGCCACTGACGGTGTCATCCATCATTTGTACGTCAA
>JABDNG010000118.1 GCA_013001045.1 Woeseiaceae bacterium
TATCGCGGGATTATCGGCAACATTGCGTACTGGAGCCCGCAATCCTGGTTGTATCTATTGAATCCGCGATTGGACCGCATCATCTGCGTTTGCGAAGCCATTCGACGAAGTCTGCTGGATCTCGGCATGCCCGGGATTCGAATGCGCCGCGACGTGCCGGTCACAATTCACAAGGGGCATCGGCCGGAACTCTACGAAGGTGATGCGGAAGATCTCGGGCAGTACGGTATCCCGGATGACACTTTTGTTGTCGCCTGTACGGTCAGGGCCGTGCCGCGAAAAGGCGTGCCGGTTTTTATCGAGGCAATTAGCGGCTTGCCACCCGGACTGAATATTCACTTCCTGATGGCGGGAACCAGGATGGACAGTGAGCTGCATCGCAAGCTGGTCGCGAAAAGTCCTTACGCGGACAATATTCACCTGTTCGGCTTTCTGAAACGAATGCCCTGGATATTAAAGAACGTCGATGTGTCGGTCCTGCCCTCGCTGAAACGAGAGGGGCTGCCGCGCGCTATGCTCGAAGCGATGATTGCCGGTGTCGTACCCATCGTCACCAACGTGGGCGGCAGCCCGGAGCTGGTCGTGGAAGGCGAATCGGGCTTCGTCGTGGAACCCGGAGATTCGGAGGCGATTCGCGACAGGATCCTGCGCCTCTACAACGATCGCGAGTTGCACAAGCGCATGGGGGCAGCCGCCAGGCAACGTGTATTGACGGAATTCACGATCGAGAAGACGGCGCGGGAGACAATCAGTGTTTATCGCGATCTCGTCGGCTTGGCAACCGACGCCGAATAGGTGTCAATTATCAGCTATTGGCGAAAAAAGCGTCGATCTTGCCGCTAACGTCGTCGATTGTGATCATATCCATCGCATCGGCGTGACGAACGCGTTGTCCCCACCGAAGTTCATCGACGTCCTTCCCCAGGTATTGGCGAGCGGCGTCCGGGTAACGATTGACGGTCAAATCACGTGAGAGGTAGGGCCCGGTGCGATCCGGGTTCGAGGTGGCGTACAGACCGATCACAGGCGTGCCCACGGCCGTCGCCATGTGCGCCGGACCCGAGTCCGGGCAAATCACGAGTTGGGCACGGGCAATCAGCGCCAGTAATTCCTTCAGTCTTGTTTTTCCGACCAGGTTCACGGCCTGCCCGGTTGCTGAAAGTGTCTCGCCATACTGTTGCTCGAGGTCAGAGGGACCACCGGTCAGAACGACATTGCAATCGTGCTTTTCGCGAAGATGCTGAATCGTGGCACTGTAACGCTCGACGCCCCAGTTTCGATAGTTGCGGCTGCGCTGACTGCTGCAGGGGCTGATAACAACCAGCGGATTTCGCGAAGCCGCGAACTGAGCGGCGAATTGCTCATCGCTCGCGGACAGTGGAATATCCCAGCGCAAGTCGCGAGGCTCAGCGCCCGTGGCGGTTGCAAATGACATCATGGCCTCGAGCGCATGTTCATGCTCGGCGGCGGGCACACGCTGGTTCGTGAACAGCCACTGAAAGTCGCGCGCTCGCGCTTTGTCGAACCCCAGGCGTGTGTCTGCTGCAATGTCGCGGCAGAGCAGATTGGCCCGCAGGGATGCGTGCATGCACAAAGCGCGATCGAAGTGTCTGTCTTTGAGTTGCCGGCGAACGTCTTTGTACGCGCCATAGCCTTTGGATTTATCGAAAATGATAAACTCGATGTCCTCGATATCAGACATGAGCGCGGATTCCGTCTTGCCGATAATCCAGGTAACGGGCACATCGGGCCAGTTATCCTGCAGGCGTCGAATCACGGCCAGAGCATGGCACGTATCGCCGATCGCCGAGAGGCGAACCACGCAAAGTGATTCTGGCTTCGATTGAACGGCTAAATCAGGCATCATCAATTCAGACAAGTCGACAAAAGGACGGAGAGTTTGACCGAGACTGTCGAGAAGACCACGACCGGCGCCATCCTATACGATAAGGCAATTATCAACCAGATTTCCGACGATCGTTTTATCCCGGGAGGATGGCCGCATGCGGAGGTGCTAGGCGGGACGCTGGGATCGGGTGGCAGGGGGAACACGATGTTTGTCGGCAATGTGCCGCGGCAGTTCGTGCTTCGCCATTACAGGCGTGGTGGCCTGATCGGTCGGCTGATTCGCGACCACTATGTATTCTCCGGGGCCGACAAGACGCGCTCCTTCATGGAATGGCGTTTGCTCGACAAGCTGTCCGCGAGCAACATGCGTGTGCCCCGTCCGGCCGCGGCTCGCTATTGTCAGCGCGGTACGTTCTATACGGCAGACATCATTACGGTTCGCATTCCCGGTGTTGTCGCGCTGTCGCAATACATCGCGGACAACGACGCTGATGAAGCGTTCTGGCATTCCGTCGGCGCGTCGATTTACGAATTCCATGCGGCCGGCGTTTACCATGCCGACATGAATGCCTATAACCTGCAGGTGGACAAATCCGGCGCGCTTTGGATGCTTGACTTCGACAAGGGTTCGCTCCGCCCCCCCGGCCGCTGGCAGCAGATGACCCTGGGCCGCCTGCATCGCTCGCTGCGAAAAATCGTCGGACTGGATCCGACACTGCATTTTCGCGCCGCGAATTGGGAGCAATTGCTGGAAGGTTATTTCAACGCGTCGAGATCCGCATAATAGTCCGGATAACCGTCGGGCAGGTCTTTGAACTTGCGATGCACCCAGAAGTACTGTTCGGGGCAGGTTCGCACGTGTGCCTCCAGCAGTTCGATGTAGCGTTTCGTGTCAGCAATCGGGTCGTCGCTCGGGAAATTGTCAAAGGCCGGCAGCAACGTCAGTTCATAGCTCGAGTCCGGCAGCCGGCGTGGAAAAAAGGGCACGACGGCCGCGTGTCCCAGGCGGGCCAGCGTTGATGTCGCCGTCGTATGCATCGCCGGCACACCGAAGAACGGAATGACCTCGGAGCCTTTACGGTTATAACTCTGATCGGGGGCGTACCAGACGGAACGGTTTTCACGCAGGCTGCGCACCATTTTCTTGATATCTCGCTTTTCGATGGTTGACCCGGCCGAGCGCTCGCGGCCGGTGCGCTGTAGCTCCGTCATGAATTCGCTGCGATTCTGCCGGAACACAGCGTCGAAAGGCGGCATGTTAAGAGACAATACGCGCCCCATGATTTCAAGGGTCGTGAAATGGGCGCTGAGCAGAATGACCCCCTTTCCCGACTTCAACGCGTCATGCACATGCTCGATGCCATGCAATTTCGTGATGGCCTGCAGGTGCTGATCACTGGCCCAGCGGCCAAGCCCCATTTCAATGAGTGTCATGCCGAGCGCCTTAAAATGCTCATACGCAAGCGCGTCGCGTTCATCCGAAGAGAGGTCGGGAAAGCACAGCTCGATATTGCGGCGTACGACGGCGCGGCGGGACCCGCCGACGCCGTGCGCGATTCGGCCGATTACGCGACCTGTGGCGAGGGCCGCGCGGTGCGGCAGGAGGCAAACCACGCGTAACAAGGCCATGCCAAACCAAACCGGCCAGTAGCGCGGGCTCCAATAACTGGACAGGGGTTTACGTTCACCGGTCATCGGGAACGCAGTCTACTCGGACATCGCGTCCACGTAACCACCGGTGTCAGGTTTCTGCGTGAGCGCTTCAGGCTCGTCTTTCACGACGACATCGTCGGATTGTATGCCGACATGAAACGCGGCAAACCCGGGCATGACGACCTGATTTCGCGCGAGCCCAATAATGCGCCCGGAATAGGGGGAATAGAGTTCGGTGCTTTGATTGCTCATTGGGTCGGTAATCGTGCCGAGCACGTCGCCCTTGCGCACTGTGCTGCCAAGGCTGACATCGGCAAGCAGGATGCCGCCATTGTCTGCGCGCACCCAGGATGATCGGTAGTAAACCGGCTCGGGGTCGCCCCAGAAGCGTTTCTTCTTGATCATGTCGAGCGTGCCTAGCAGCGTCTCGAGACCTTTGACGCCGTGTTTCACTTCAGCCAGCTCAAGTTGCGAGGGACCGCCGGCCTCGACCGTTACGGCTGGAATTCCGGCGAGCGTCGCCGCGTGGCGCAGAGTGCCCACGGTGGGTTTACTGTGCAGCACGACCATCGAACCAAAGCCTTGCGTCAGCGTAACGACGTCGGGGTTTCGCAAGTCGGCGCGAATCTGTGGCAGGTTGGCGCGCTCGAAAGACCCTGTGTGCAGGTCGACCAGCGCATCGCAGTGGGCAATGACATCGTTGAACAGGGCATAGGCAATCCGGGCTGCGGCGCTGCCATTCGGGTTGCCCGGGAAGTAACGGTTCAGGTCGCGCCGGTCAGGCAGGTAGCGAGAGCCACGGCGAAATCCCTGCACATTCACAATCGGAATACCGATAACCGCGCCTGATAATTTGCGTGGCGCAATCTGGTGCAGAACGCGCCGGACCATTTCAATGCCGTTGAGCTCGTCGCCGTGCACGGCGGCGGTGAGGCACAGAGTGGGTCCGGGCAGCTTGCCGTTGACAGCCAGCACCGGCGTCGAGACCGGCACGCCCTCGAATAATTCGGTAGCGGACCACGACAGTCGATGCGCCGTGCCGGGCATGATTTCCGTACCAAGAAGCAGGAGTGGCTCGGCCTTTCCCTCTGCCGTCGTCACTGCATCAGCGAGCGGTACCAGGTGCTCATGTGCGGGAACCGCCTCAACCAGTTCTTCGGCCATGGCCGCCGTTTCGCTGGAACGTGAGTCGGCATCGAAGGTCGTATCCTGAAGAACATCGGATTCGTTGTCCGACGGTTCAACCGCCGCCTCCCCTGCCAGGGCCGAAGGCATGGGCAGCAGCAGCGCCAGGCAGGCCAGATATTGGCAAATGCCCGAACAAGTGTCAGATTGTCGTTTTGATAGGCTCATTATTCTTAGCAACGATACGGAAAAGTACCGCAATTTTCTGTGAACTAATCAAGAGATTACGATTGAAACCTGAAAAAGTCCAAAAGACAAGCACTTGGCAGTATCTGCTCCCCCTGATTTTGCTACTTATGGCCGCTGCGAGCGCTGATGAGACGTTCCCGGAGCCGCCTGAGCTGAAGCCGGATATCGATTTCTGGGTTTCCATCTTTACGCACTATTCGACCGAAGAGGGCGTGCTGCATGACAATCGCAACCTTGCCGTCGTCTATGAGCGCCTCAGTGCGCCGTCGACGCTGTCGCGCCGGGAGCGGCAAAGACGTGTCGAGAAACGTCGCAAGGTGGTGCGAGCGGTATTGCGGACGCTGGCATCCGGAAAGCGCGAGAATCTGACCGATATCGAGGCCAGGATTCTGGCGCTCTGGCCAGACGGCGTTAGTAACGACACGCTGGCGGCAGCCGCGAAGCGCATTCGATATCAGCAAGGACTCCGCGAGCGATTCCGTGCCGGGCTCATGCGCTCCGGTCGATGGCGGAGTTACGTCAATGAGCAGTTCACGGCATTAGGCATTCCGATCGAGATCGCGGCATTGCCGCACGTAGAGTCGTCGTATAACCCTGACGCTCGTTCGCACGTCGGCGCATCCGGTATCTGGCAATTCACGCGCAGCACGGGCCGGCGCTTCATGCAGGTCGATCATGTCGTTGACGAACGCAACGACCCCTACGCCGCGACGCGCGCGGCGGGGCGGCTGATGGCATACAACTATTCGATTACCGGTAACTGGCCGATGGCGATTACGGCGTACAACCATGGCCTCGCCGGCGTGCGGCGCGCGATGAGGAAATACGGCGACACAGCCTATGTCGAAATCCTGCGAAACTACAACGGTCGTGCGTTCGGCTTCGCATCGCGAAATTTCTACGTTGCGTTTCTGGCGGCCAAGGAAGTGGATCAAAACGTCGACAAGTATTTTCCTGGCCTGGTCTTTGAAGAACCGATGGACTATTCGACGGCTAAATTGCCGGCTTTCGCCTCGGTGCCGGGCCTGACGCGGGCGCTCGGCACAACACCGGCGGAACTCTCGCGGCACAACCCGGGACTGCAGGCGACGGTCTGGCAGGGCAGCAAATACGTGCCCAAGGGCTATGAACTGCGCATGCCGGTTGACGGCCTGAAGCAACCGCTCGCCACGCTTCTCGCAGATCTGCCGGCGAATAGCACATACGATAAGCAACTGCCGGACATGTTCCACAAGGTTTCTCGCGGAGATACCTTGTCTCAGATTGCAGAAAGCTATGACACGCGAGTGTCGACGCTGGTGGCGCTGAACGGCCTCAGCAGCAGCCATCGCATCCGCATCGGCCAGAACCTTCGTTTGCCCGCCGCGGGTCCAGCCCCCGCCACGATCGCGGCGGTACAACCGGCGGTTGTCGAAGTGGCGGCCGTCGCGCAGGTTGCGGAAGAGGTCGATAGTAGCGAAGCAACAGCGACGCCACTGGCGGACGATCTGACGGCGTCCACAGCAGCCGCGACCTCGTCCGACCTGCTATCGGATCCGAGTGATTACAGCGTAGCCGCCGGCGGGAGTATCGAAGTACAGCCGCTGGAAACGCTTGGCCACTATGGCGACTGGCTGGAAATAAAGACGCAGCGACTCAGGGACCTCAACGGGCTTGCCTTTCGGACGCCCGTCGAAGTCGGTCAGCGTATCAAGCTGGATCTCAATACAGTCGACGCAAAGGCGTTCGAAGAACGGCGTATCGCGTTTCACCGGGCGCAACAAGACAGCTTCTTTCGCCGGCATGTGATCACCGACATTGCTGTGCACACGATCCGCCGTGGCGAATCCATCTGGGTACTCTCGTTACGCAAATACAACGTGCCGATATGGCTGTTTCGGCAGTACAACCCCAGCCTGGATCTGCATGCGGTGCGGCCGGGCACCAAGGTACAGTTTCCTGTGCTCGCGGACGTTGATCGCGGTTAATGAATGATCGCAGCAAGATGCTCCCGATCCGAATCATTCCCGTTCTGCTGGTGGTGTCTGTTGCGGCGATCTGGTTTGCCGATGTGGAGGG
This sequence comes from Woeseiaceae bacterium, assembly GCA_013001045.1. GTDB lineage: Bacteria > Pseudomonadota > Gammaproteobacteria > Steroidobacterales > Woeseiaceae > UBA1847. The sequence continues at coordinate 6,934 of JABDNG010000118.1, forward strand.
CGGTGGCGCGTACGTATTGCGCAACCTGTTGCCATTGTTGCTTCTCTTGCTGCTGGCGCTGGTGACGTTGTATCGCGGTGGTGGCACATGGTCGGGGGCCGGCATGCGCATGCCGCTGGGTACGCTGGGATTCGCGATTCCGGCGCTGGGCTTGTCCGCGTACCTGCATTATGCCTACTCGGTCAACCTGGATGGAATGTTCAGTGAGGTACCCTATCCTGACCGCGTTTTTCGCTACCTGCCGCTGTATACCGTGGTTGCAGGTGGCATAGGATTTGCGATCGGCTGGATAGTGGGCCGAAACGTGTAATGTGAAACGAGGCGTGTTCGGCGCGCGCGAGGTTTGCTAGGCTTATGAGTGAGTAACGTCAAGATCGGAGCTATGAACAACAGCCAACCCTTGCTAAAGCTATGCGGCCAGATAGGTCTGAGTGTGCTTGTCCTGATGGCACCCGTGGCCATGCAGGCTGATGAGTTCCCGGTCGCCGAAAAAGTTGTTATCGAGAAGGCCGCGCGCAAGCTGCACCTGATAAGGGATGGCGAGGCCTTTCGTACCTTCAAGATTGCCCTCGGTATCCGCCCGGTGGGCGATAAGACGAAAGAGGGCGATTTCAAGACACCGGAGGGCACGTATTACCTGGATAGCCGCAACCAGAACAGTGACTATTTCCTGGCCATCCACGTTTCCTATCCCAATGCGGACGACCGGCGCGATGCAAGGGAAAAAGGGGTCAATCCAGGTGGCGCGATCATGATTCATGGCCAACCCAACGTGCCGACACGCTCCGAGGCGTATTACCGCACCCAGGACTGGACCAATGGCTGCATCGCGGTTTCCAACTCCGACATGATCGATATCTGGCTCATGACCGGCGAGAATACACCGATTGAAATTCGCCCCTGACGACTACAAGGCGCGTTGATGCAGACTGCTGTGCAATTCGTCGATGCCGAAGTATGGCCCGAGGGTAGTCTCGAGGTTCTCTCGCGATTTGAAGTCGACCAGTTGAAGAACGGCGGCGCCGGCGGGCTGTACCCGCTATTGCGTCGCTGCATGCTCGCCGTGCTGCATTCAGACAGTCAGACTGATGACACCCGCAAGGTTCTGGAGGCCTACAAGGACTTTGAGGTCGGTTTCATTCAGCAGGATCGTGGGCTCAAAGTTTCCTTAACGAATGCACCTGCAGAGGCGTTCGTGGACGGCAAAATGATTCGCGGCACGCGTGAGCTTTTGTTCGCCGTACTTCGTGATATCGTTTTTACCCGCAACGACATCATGGAAAGCGGTCAATTCGACCTGCGCACTTCAGCGGGCATCACCAATGCCGTATTTCATATTGTTCGCAACGCGCGGCTCCTGAAGGTGCCGGCTGAGGTCAACCTTGTCGTGTGCTGGGGCGGCCATGCGATCAGCCGTTCCGAATACGATTATTCGAAACAGGTTGGCTACGAACTCGGCTTGCGTGCGCTGAACGTCTGCACCGGTTGCGGCCCCGGCGCCATGAAGGGCCCGATGAAAGGCGCCACGATCGCACACGCCAAACAGCGTATTCGTGGTGGACGGTACATCGGTGTTACCGAGCCGGGCATCATTGCCGCCGAATCACCCAACCCGATCGTCAATTCCCTCGTCATCATGCCCGACATGGAGAAGCGGCTTGAAGCATTCGTGCGAGTGGGGCACGGTATCGTCGTGTTTCCCGGTGGCGTCGGCACGGCGGAAGAGATTCTCTATTTACTCGGCGTGTTGCTGCACCCTGAAAACCAGGGGCAACCGATGCCGTTTATCATGACCGGGCCGGCATCGGCGGAACCGTATTTTCGTCAAATCGATGAATTTGTCGCCGCGACGCTGGGTGACGAGGCGCGAAGTTGCTACGAGATTATCATCGATGATCCACGCCGCGTGGCGCGCCAGATGAATGAGCGTCTCGACGACGTACTTACATTCAGACGAACGCACGGCGATGCCTACTTTTTTAATTGGCGCCTGCAAATCGAAGAGGCGTTTCAGAATCCATTTGTCGCAACTCATGAATCCATGCGAAACCTCGACCTCAACGAAGATCTGCCCAAGCATGTACTTGCCGCGAATCTGCGTCGCGTGTTTTCGGGCATCGTGTCCGGCAATGTTCGCGAGGATACGGCCGAACTCATCGAACGCGATGGCCCCTTTGAGATCGATGGGTCGCGGCGCCTGATGAATTTGCTTGACGATCTGCTCAATGGATTCGTGGCCAAGCGCCGCATGAAGATTTCTACGGGTGAATACCATCCCTGTTACGTGATTAAGTAAAACCAACACCTAACCAACTGTATTAAAAGAAAAAAAAGGATTTCGCATTGTGATGCAGTTCCTGTGATTTGAGTCGCCCGAGACATAGTATTCAGTCAAAGGATTGACCGGGTAAGCTCAATGGCAAATGGCAAGAACATGAGATGGGTCGACAGCTACGGCACGGAAGCCGAGCCAGACTCCAAGGCGGACGGCGTCACGTTGGGCGATGTCGAACCAGCTGCAAACGACGCTGACGGCTGGAAGCAATATCGCCGCTGGATTTCGAAAGCACCGGCACCTCGGGGACGGCGTTCGAGTATCGATCCCGCGTTATATACATGGAAGGGCTATCGAGACTGGTCGGATCAGGTCAAACGCAACTGGATTAAAGACACCGACAACGACTGATCGTACTGATTTAACATATGCAAAACGCCGGCGAAATGCCGGCGTTTTGCATTCCCCGTAAGAAAAACAAATGACGTTCGTTATGCGTGATTAACGTCACTCGCAAAAAGGGAACTGCGTCGTATTTCCTGAATATATCTGCATCGTGTACAGAGTTCTGCGACAAGCTGTGATCTGCCTCACGTACACAAGATTTCGCGCGCCCTATAGTCGCTCTTACTCACTGATCAACGTTCTCTTTCGGGTATGTCAAACAACAGCAAAAAAACGGATTCTCCTCTCGATGCGCTAAAGTCCGAATCGGCTCGTCAACGCTGGGAGCTATTCCATCGCGCAATCGCTTACGCCAAAGACTCCAACAATGCGTCGCTGGCTGAAGCGGATTCCCACACTGCCGAGGCGCCCGGCGGCGCCCCTCCCTTGTCGATCGTACGATAGGCGATAAAGGATGGAACGACTACTCCAGTACATGGACGACATCGATGACCTGGTCGGAGCATTTGGGCTGTTTTATGAACAGTTTCGCCGACTGTTGCTGATGGTCGTCGCGCTGCTCGTCTCCCTTGCATTGATAGCGTCGGGTGTCTTGCTCGCAATCTGGCATCCTCCGAGCGCCTTGGTCGCGTGCCTGCTGCTCTCCATAACCCTGCTATACCGCAGCCTGAGAGCACCCTCAGGCGAGCCGATGCAGTCGACCTGACCCGATCCGGGTCCTCCCGCCGGGCTTGAATTCACCACAAAAGTCCCCATGCTGTCTGACTTTGGTCAGGAGAGATTCGGCGTGGCGGACAAATCAGAGCGTGAAACACTAGGCTTTCAGACAGAGGTGCGTCAGCTCCTGCAGCTGATGATCCATTCTCTCTATAGCAATAAGGAGATCTTTCTTCGTGAGTTAATCTCGAACGCGTCCGATGCGGCTGACAAATTGCGATTTGAAGCACTGGCCAGTCCCGACTTGCTGGGCGAAGACACGGATCTGGGCATTCGTATCGAGGTCGACAAAGACAAGCAACAGCTTTCGATCATCGACAACGGTATCGGCATGTCCCGCGATGAACTTGTTGACAATCTCGGCACTATAGCCAGGTCCGGAACGGCCGAATTCCTCGAGCAAATGACTGGCGACGCGAAGCACGATGCAAAGCTTATCGGGCAATTCGGCGTCGGCTTTTACTCGAGCTTTATTGTCGCCGACAAAGTGACGGTCGAGACTCGTCGCGCCGGTGCATCGGCAAACGACGCCGTGCGCTGGGAATCGGACGGGCAGGGCGAGTTTTCGATCGAGAGCATTGAGCGCGCAGATCGAGGTACACGCGTAACGCTGCATCTCAAGGATGAGCAGGCAGAGTTCGCCGAGGCGCCCCGAATTGAAGCACTCATCAGGAAGTACTCGGATCATATCGGCTTCCCGGTCTCACTGCTCGTGGTCGGCGCCGAGGACGAAGAGGTCAAGGTGGTTAATTCTGCGACGGCGCTCTGGACGCGTTCGCGTAGTGACGTCAGCGACGACGAGTACAAGGAATTCTACAAACACCTCTCACATGATTTCGCCGATCCACTCACCTGGAGTCATAACCGTGTCGAAGGCAAGCGCGAGTACACGAGCCTGTTGTACATACCGGCAGCGGCGCCCTTCGACCTCTGGAATCGTGAGGCGCCGCGAGGGCTGAAGCTTTATGTGCAACGCGTTTTCATCATGGATGAAGCCGAACAATTCCTGCCCCTGTACCTGCGATTCGTCAAGGGCGTTATCGATTCATCGGACCTGCCTCTGAATGTCTCCCGTGAAATGCTGCAGCAGAATCCGGAACTGGTGGCGATGCGAGGCGCATTGACACGTCGTGTACTCGGCATGCTCGAGAAGATGGCGACCGCGGAATCAGACGACTACGCGACGGTTTGGCGAGAATTCGGACAGGTTTTGAAAGAGGGCGTGGTTGAAGATCATGCCAACAAGGACAAGCTGGCCAGGCTGTTGCGCTTCGCTAGCACTCACAACGGCAACGACACGCAGGATCAGTCGCTGGAAGACTACGTCGGGCGTGCTGGCGCGGAGCAAGACAAGATCTACTACATCCTCGCTGAAAACTACGCAACGGCGGTAGCCAGCCCGCATCTTGAACAATTGCGGAAACGCGGAATCGAGGTGTTGCTGCTGACCGATCGCATCGATCCGTGGCTTGTCGACGGCCTTGCCGAGTTCGATGGCAAGGCACTCGTCGATGTCGCGCGCGCACGCCTGGACCTGCCAGAGGGTGAGGACACCACGTCTCAGGATGAGATCAACAAGGCGCACAAGAAGCTTCTCAAGAAGATCAAGAAGGTGCTGGGTGAGCGCGTCAACGCGGTGAACGTCAGTCGTCGTCTTGTCGATTCGCCAGCGTGCGTAGTAGCAGCAGACGATGATCTCAACCCGCAGCTGCGGCGCATGCTCGAGGCCAGTGGCCAGGCGATACCGGAATCCAAACCGATTCTGGAGATCAACGTGGAGCATCCGCTCGTAAGCCGACTGTCAGGCGAGCCGGACGCCGGGCGATTCGACGATCTTTCGCATATAGTCATGGATCATGCATTGCTCGCTGAAGGCTCTCAGCTCGACAATCCAGCCGAGTACGTGCAGCGCATGAACAAACTTCTACTCGACATCGATTCGGGAGCAACGGGTGACAAGTGATTTCGATACTAAAGATCTGCGCAAAAAACTGACTGAAGAACAGTATCGCGTAACGCAGAGTGCAGCGACAGAACGTCCGTTTACGGGCAAGTACGTCGACCATAAGGGCGACGGGAGCTATCGTTGCGTGTGCTGCGATGCGCCATTGTTCAGCTCAGACAACAAATACGACTCCGGCTCGGGCTGGCCCAGTTTCTGGTTGCCGCTAGCAGGAGACGCGGTGCGTACCGTCGAAGATACGTCACATGGCATGACTCGCGTGGAGGTCGTTTGCGCCAATTGCGACGCTCATCTTGGTCATGTTTTCAACGATGGCCCGCAACCAACCGGGCTGCGGTATTGCATTAATTCCGCATCGCTGGACTTCAAGGATTCGAACGAATGAAACAAAATCACCCAGTGACAATCTGCATTGCTGTGCTCGTGCTGAGCGGTTGCGGTGAGGCAACGCAACAAACTGAAACCGACGAAGTTGCGCGGAACGCTGATCCTGTCGGGTGCCCGAAAGCGGACGAAAACGGCGTGATCGAGATCGTACCCGGGCTGACAGCCACGATCAGCAGTACAGGGTACGGTCGTGCGGCGGTCGCGGGCGATTACGCGGACGTTCACACGACGCTCTGGTTGTACGACGAGACTGCCGCGGATGGCCGCGGCACGGAAATCTGGACTTCGGGTGGCGAAAGGCCCTTTCAGTTCATGCTTGATGCCGGACAGGTCATCAAGGGCTGGGACCTCGGCGTTGCCTGTATGCTGGTTGGCGAGACGCGTGAATTGAAGATTGCACCCGAGCTTGGCTACGGGGCGCGCGGTAAGCCGCCCGTGCCACCCAACGCGACTTTGCTCTTCAACATCGAGCTCGTGAAATTGACCGGGTCAGCCGAGCAGGATTCCGAATAGAGTTTCAGGTACTTTCCAGGTGGCGCCTGTCACGGAATGTGACATCGATGCGCCGGTTCAGGCTGCGGCCAAATCGCGTCGCATTATCCGCTACCGGCAGCGAGGACCCGGCACCGGTAACCTGCAGACGTGCGCGCGCAATGCCACGCTCCACCATGTAATCTGCAACTGATTGCGCGCGTGCGAGGCTTAAGTGGCGATTCCATGATTCGGGTCCGGATGAATCAGTATAGCCCGTGATAGCAATGCTCGAGTCGCGGCATGCATCGGCTAGCGAGATCATGCGGTCGAGCACCTGATAAGCCGAGCTTCGAAACTCGGTGCCTGATTCTTCGAAATTGATCGGACCCGGTTTGTATTCCGCAAACGCCCGCGCGCAGACGTCGGCAACTGCAATTTCATCGGTCGGTACGACCATGTCGACGTCGAGGTCCACCGCGTCCGACAGGATCGATCGCAAGCGGTCAAAGCGCCCATGCCAGTCGTTAGTGCCGACGCCGCGAACGCGCAATGTGTCGCGCGTGAGGATCGCGCTCGACGATCGAGTGGTAGAGAGTGCGTTTAGCACCGCCAGTGTCCGGGGCTGCCATTGGCCGGGTGCGGTGCCGAGTGGTTTGAATGATGCATCGGATACGGACTCGGGAAATAATTGCTGGCCTGCCTGCAGCAGTTGAAGTTCGTGATCGCTGGACGCCGTGTGACCGGCCAGACGCAACTGCCCGCGATGAAACGAGATTTCGAAACGTGCGGGTTCCAGGGCTGAATATTCGGCTACCGGCGGCGCGCTATTGGTGCGGCCGTCGTCGACGGATATTGCGGCAAAGGCGCCAAGCAACAGGATAAATGAAGCGGTTACGATTCGGGAGCGGGGCGACACGTGAATCAGGTGTTGCTGTTTTGGTCGTAGAATTCGCGTGCCTGGCCGATCCAGTTCTCGCGATAAATGCGGCTGTGGAAGCCCTTTAGCCTTTTGGCTACGCGGTCTATATCGTATTCGCTCATTTCCGCGATCTGTTGGAAGCGGAATACACCCATCTCGTTCAGCGTCTTTTCGATCGCGGGGCCAACGCCCTTTATCTGTTTCAGGTCGTCGCGAAGTGTCGTCTGATGATCGGCTGCCACCTCATCGGATGGAATCTCGCGATTGATCTGGCTATCTGTCGGGTCGTTTGACGCGTCGCGGCCATCAGTCAGCAAATCAGGGTCGCGCACCGGTTCTATTCGTGTCGGGTTTTCTTCACGGGCCTGCTCCAGTTGCTCGATACGCAAGCGGGCCTCGGCGAGTTCGGCTTCGCATTGCCTTGCCTCGTTGTCGCGGACCTTGTAGCGCTCGATGAGCGGTGGCAGGCGCTTGTTCCAGTTCTCCAACTCACGGCTGAGCTGAAATATCTTCTCATCTTTCTGCTGTACGACGGCCTTGTTACCGGTATGCGCAGCGATATCCGATTGCAGCTTGTCGCGCTGGCTGACCGCGACCTCGAGGTTGCTGCGAATATCCTTGATCTCGCGTTGTAACTCGTCGCGTCGCGCGCTGGCGTCTTGAACCGCTTCCGACAACTCCCTGGCACGATTCTTGGCATCCTGACTGGAGGCTTGAGACTGGCTGATCTGATCCATCAGGCCCTTGTTCTGGATGACGAGCCGATGATGCTCTTCGCCCTGAGCCTCGCTGCGTTCCTTCCAGCCTGCCGTAATAGCGGCTTTTTCCTGCGCGGCCCGGCTGCCCCGGATTGCCCAACCGATGGCCAATCCGATGATTAAGGCCAGCGCGAGCAGACCCATGTGCGTGATCGTGAATTCAGGCATGCCGGGGTTCCCTTCTGTACCTCATGACGCAAGTCGTACCTTATCCAACTCGTCGAGGACTTCGCTGATCTGCGTAATTGCCCAGTCTATCTCGGCTTTCTTGATGATAAGCGGGGGCGCGAGTCGCACAACCGTTTCATGCGTTTCCTTGCTAAGGAGGCCGCGCTTCATCAGCCCCTCGCAGACGGACCGGGCGCTCGCATAAGCCGGGTCGATATCGATGCCAGCGAACAAACCCTTGCCGCGAACGTCACGAATCAGCGGGCAGCTGATCGCCCGCAAGCGGGTGAGCAAGTAATCGCCCATCGCGGCACTGTTCGCAGCGAGGTCGTCGTCCACCAGTATATTCAGGGCCTCGAGTCCGACTGCCGCGCCTAGCGGGTTGCCGCCGAACGTGCTGCCGTGATCTCCCGGCGTGAAGACTTCCATAACGTCGCGGCGCGCGAGAAACATCGACACAGGTAAAACGCCGCCACCGAGCGCCTTGCCGAGAATCAGGGCGTCGGGCTTTACGTCATCGTGTTCGCAGGCCAGAAATTTTCCGGTGCGGCCGAGTCCGGTCTGGATTTCGTCGGCGATGAACAACACGTTGTTCTTGCGGCACAGCCCGGCGGCGGCTTTCAAGTATCCCGGTGGCGGCAATACGATGCCGCCCTCGCCTTGTATCGGCTCAACGATAAATGCGGCCGTATTGTCATTGATCGCGTCAGCTAGCGCGTCGATATCGCCGTAGGCGACGTTGAGAAAGCCTGGTGGAAACGGGCCGAAGCCATGTTGGTACTGTGGTTCATCCGACATTGCGACCGCCGCGATCGTGCGGCCATGGAAGTTTCCATCGCAGCCGAGGATCTCCGCCTTGTCGTGTGGCACGCCTTTGACGGTATACGCCCATTTGCGTGCTGCCTTGATCGCCGTTTCTACGGCCTCGGCTCCCGTGTTCATGGGCAGCGCCATATCCTGCCCGGTCAACTGGCAGGCACGCGCGAGAAATGGTCCCAGGGTGTCGGAGTGAAAAGCCCGTGACACAATCGTCAAACGTGCCACCTGCCGCTGCACCAGACGGACAAGCCGCGGATTTGCGTGCCCATGGCTGACGGCCGAATACGCGCTCATCATGTCGAGGTATTTCTTGCCCGCGTCATCCCAGACAAAGACGCCTTCGCCGCGCGTGAGAACAACGGGCAGCGGATGGTAGTTATGGGCACAATATTGCGTTTCGAGGTCCATACTGGAGCTCATGACATCACCCGTTGTGTTATCCCGGCACTTTCGAGAACGACCAGTATCGCATAAGGTCATAATTTTACAGTAATAACCACAGCTCAGGCCACCCGCTTGCGCATGACAATGGAGAACCCGATGGCGAAAGCGCCGAAATCGGAGTCGCTGTTTATCGATGGTCCGGTTGGACGGCTCGAGGCCGTGTTCGAAACACCCTCGAACGGCGACCTCACAGGGACCGCGGTTGTATGTCATCCACATCCGCAGCATGGCGGCACTATGCACAACAAAGTCGCACATACCCTGGCTCGTGCATTCATCCGAATGGGCTTCGCCACGCTGCGTTTTAATTTCCGCGGTACGGAGAACAGCGAAGGCCGGTTTGACGAAGGTATCGGTGAGCTTGACGATGCACTTGCGGCAATCACGTGGGCGCGCGCGAAGCATCCCGACAACATCTTATGGCTCGCGGGGTTTTCATTCGGTGCGGCGATCGCCGTCCGTGCCGCCGCTGAAAGCGACGTCGAAGGCCTGATCAGCGTGGCGCCCGCCGTATCCCGCTTTGCGTCCGGCCTCGCAACGCAACCGCGCTGCCCGTGGCTCGTCGTGCAAGGCGACGAAGATGAACTGGTTGGCGTGGACGAGACAGTTGACTGGATGAACGCGCTCGAACCAGGACCGGAACTGCTGGTCTTGCCTGGCGCCGAGCACTTTTTTCACGGCCGCCTGGTCGAATTGCGCGAAGCCGTGGTCGAGTTCGTGAGCCGCAGTCGTGAATCGCAATTGTAGGGCAACGTTGCAGGCATAAAAAAAGCCGGGGCAGGCCCGGCTTTCTGATTCAGAATAGTTCTGAATTTCAGACCATGTCTTTCAGGCCTTTTAAAGCCGAAACCTTCACGACCTTCGTCGCAGGCTTGGCCTTGAACATCATCTCTTCACCCGTGAACGGGTTTGTGCCCTTGCGTGCTTTGCGTGCCGGCTTCTTGACAACGCGCATTTTCAAAAGGCCCGGTACCGTGAACATACCTGGACCACCACGACCGCCAAGGTTCTTCTTGATTTGACCGTTGAGTGAATCAAAAACGGCAGCAACGTCTTTGCGTGAAAGACCAGTGTCGTCAACGATCTTTGCATAGATTTCAGACTTGGTAGGTGGCTTCGTAGAATTTGTGGCCATGAACAACTGACTCCTGGAAATAGAAAAACGAGCAAATGCTCGTGGGATAACGGGCGGTGCCCGCGTCAAAAGCGCTGCGACGATAACACATGTTTTGCGGGCACGTAAGCCGTAAAACCCGTTTTTTCCGGGTTTTTTTAGTCAGTAAAGAACTGCCGTTTGAAACGCACGTCGGTCGCCTGCGCCTCGCCTTCCGGCATTACGCTGATATCGAAGACCAGCGTTTCACGATTGGCGACGGCGGTTTCGCCGATGTAGTAGATTGCGTCCTGTTCATCGATCTGTCGCATCGTGACGTTCTTGAGCTGCCCGGTCAGGTTGACTGTTTTTACCTTGACGACGGCGGTAACCGGCGTCTGGTCAGCCTTTCGAATGACGGAGACATTGAGCATCGCGCGGTTCTTGCTGCGGAGAATGTCATAAGCGCGCGCGATCTCAGGGGGCAGCTGATCGGTGGATTGTGCGCTGAAGTGAATAACATGCGCGCCAATGTCAGCGGATGTGGCGCCTGCGGGCTGTGCCTCGGGAACGTCGGCTGTGTCGTCCGGCCGACCACAGGCGGCAACCAGCGCGAGCAATGACAATGATACTAATGTCCTGGTAATCGTCATGAGACTTGCCCCTTTTTCTTTCACTATAAACCATTCGCGGTCGGTCGCGCACTTTTCGAGGGGGCTCGGGCGGTTCCGCGCCGGATTTCGTAGCGTAGCTTAGAGTCCCAGTGGCTTGAAGCCATTGACGACGATCGTCGCTGCGAGCAACAGGATGATGGCGAAGATCGGTGAGATATCGAAGCCACCCAGTGGCGGAATTATGCGCCGAAACGGTCGTAATACCGGCTCGGTCAGGGTCGAAATGATCGCGGTCGCAGGATTGTAACCACCCTGCGAAATCCAGCTCAGAATAATGCGAATGAATATCGCATAGACAAACAGGTTGATGGACAACACGACGAGCTTCACGAGGGCCGTCAGGGCAATGGCGGCTATTCCCGCTGTTTGTCCGATAATCAGCAGGAGCAGCAACACTGTAAAGTACTGGATGACAAATGCGACGAGCACCGTCGCTGTGTCCAGCCGGCCGAACGAGGGCACGATTCGGCGAACGGGAATCACAAGAGGTGACGTGAATCTTAATATTCCCTGTGCGAGCGGATTGCGAAAATCAGCGTTAAGCCACGGCATCCAGAAGCGCAACAGCAAGACCAGAAGATAGAGGCTCGTCAGCGCGTTAACAACGAAGACGATAGCGGATGAGATGTTGGATGGCATGTGTCAGTCCTTGCCCTTTTCGTGTGCCTGGTCGGCGAGCTCGACGGCGCGATCCCGGGCGGCGATCACAGCCGTGCTGAAGATATCACGAAAGCCTTGCGAATCGAGGCTATCAAACGCCGCGGCAGTCGTGCCCCCGGGTGAACGAACACGAGCGATCAACGTGTCCATCGTTTCGCCGGATTGCTCCGCAAGCTCACCGGCCCCACGCGCCGTTTCGAGTGACAACGCGAGAGCCGAGTCGTGATCGAGTCCGAGCTGTTCAGCCACTTTCACCAGCATGTCGACGAGCAGATAGAAATACGCCGGGCCGGTGCCGGAGACGGCAGTCACCGTGTCGATGTCCCGCTCTCTAGGCACGGGAATCACAGGACCGGTGGTCGCAATGATGTTGCTCGCAATTTGCAATTGCGCCGGCGTCGTGCGCTCGTTTGCGTATATACCCGAGATGCCGAGGCGTAGCAGCGCTGCCTGGTTCGGCATCACGCGTACGACCGAGAGATCGCCTCCCAGCCACGCATCGATGTCGCGGCTGCGCACGCCCGCCGCGATCGAGATGATCAGCGGCTTTTTTCGTTGCACTGTGCCAGCGAGCGGTTTACAGACATCGCTGAGTATCTGGGGCTTTACGGCGAGCAAGACGCAGTCGGCTTCGCTGACGACGGCCTCGTTCCTGTTGTGGATGATTGCCCCGGGGAGTTCTTCGGCCAGGCGCTTGCGATGGTCGGCCTGGGGCTCGGAAATCAGTATGTGACCGGGCTCGTATCCTGCAGCCAGCATGCCGCCGGCGAGCGCACATGCCATGTTGCCGCCACCCACAAATGCCACCTTTCCGTAATCCATCGGTCTTCCTGTGTCTTAAGTTCTTTCGCCAAACAGCGCGGTGCCGATACGCACGATAGTGGCGCCTTCATGAATTGCGGCCCGGTAGTCGGCGGTCATGCCCATCGATAGTGTATCGGTTTCGATCCCGCTGTTTGCAAGTGTGCGGCTCAGTTCACGTAGCCTGGCGAACGGTCGTCGCTGGCCGTCAAAATCGTGCCGTATTCTGGGCAGGCACATCAGCCCGCGCAGTCGGATATTCGGCAACTCGATACAGGCTGCCGCGAGCTCCGCCACTTCGCCACTGGCGCAGCCGGACTTGCCGGGCTCATTGTCGATATTGACCTGCAAACAGGCGTTCAACGGGCCGAGCGATGCGGGCCGCTGTTGACTGAGCCGATGCGCTGTCTTGTATTTATCGATAGTGTGCACCCAGTCAAAGTTTTCAGCCACGGCACGTGTTTTATTACTCTGCAGATGTCCGATGAAGTGCCAGGTTAGGCCTGCTTCGGTCGTGGCCCGGATTTTTTCGAGCCCCTCCTGAACGATGTTTTCGCCGAAATCACGCTGGCCCAGGGAAGCCACTCGGAGGATCTTGTCCAGGGGTTGCTTTTTGCTCACCGCGAGCAAATTGACGGTCTCCGGGTCACGTTCGGCCTCAATGGCCGAAATCGCCAGCAAATCGCGGATTTTTCGCAAGTTTTCCGTGACTCTAATCACGTTTTAGTCCGGGTGCTTCGCTATACTAGGCTCAGTTCGTTCCGGGTTATGGTAAGTCCGGAACCCAATCGATGAGGGAGAATTATGGCCGTCGACGTTGCCCAACTATTGTCGTTCGCGGTAAAGAACAACGCCTCCGACCTGCACCTGTCTGCTGGTGTGCCGCCCATGATTCGCGTTGACGGCGACATCAAGCGCGTCAATATGCCGGCACTCACCCACAAAGATGTCAATAGCATGGTGTACGACATCATGAATGACAAGCAGCGCAAGGATTATGAAGAGTTTCTCGAGACCGACTTTTCGTTCGAAATTCCAAAGCTCGCTCGATTTCGTGTCAATGCCTTCAATCAGAATCGCGGCTCGGCCGCCGTGTTTCGAACTATTCCCTCCGAAATCCTGACACTTGAAGATCTGGGTGCGCCACCGATCTTCAAGGACGTATCGATGCATCCACGGGGCATCGTGCTCGTTACCGGCCCGACTGGCTCTGGTAAGTCGACGACGCTCGCAGCGATGGTTGACTACATTAACGACAACAAGCCGGATCACATCCTCACTATTGAGGATCCGATCGAGTTTGTGCATGAATCGAAGAAATCGCTAATCAACCAGCGTGAGGTTCACCGCGATACGCTCGGCTTTAACGAGGCATTGCGCTCGGCCTTACGAGAGGATCCGGACGTCGTACTGGTTGGTGAGCTGCGCGACCTCGAGACGATTCGCCTGGCCCTGACGGCGGCTGAAACGGGCCACCTTGTTTTTGGCACGCTGCATACCAGTTCGGCGGCAAAGACCATCGACCGTGTGGTCGACGTGTTCCCTGCAGCCGAGAAAGAAATGGTACGCGCCATGCTGTCCGAGTCATTGCGCGCCGTAATCTCGCAAACACTCCTGAAGAAGACCGGCGGTGGTCGCATCGCGGCCCATGAAATCATGATCGGTACGCCCGCGATTCGAAACCTGATTCGTGAGGGCAAGATCGCGCAGATGTACTCGGCGATTCAAACCGGACAGGCCGCGGGCATGCACACGCTGGACCAGAACCTTGCAGACCTGTTGCAAAAAGGGCTGATTAATAAGGAAGAGGCGCGTTTCCGGGCGGCCAACAAGGAGAATTTCTAGGGTTGGCGGGTCTGGCCTGATAGGAGACGAGAACAATGGAACGCGAACAAGCCGTACGATTGACACAAAACTTGCTGCGCAAGATGGTGGAGCGCGATGGCTCCGACCTGTTCTTGACGGCAGCTTTTCCGCCGGCCATCAAGGTCGACGGTACCGTGCATAAAGCCACGGATACGCCTTTGTCGCCGGATCAGGCAGCGATGATGGTTCGTTCAATCATGAACGACAAGCAGATAAAGGAATTCGATGCCACCAAGGAATGCAACTTCGCGATCGCCCCGCAGGGAATCGGTCGTTTCCGTGTCAGCGCCTTCGTGCAGCAAGGCATGGTCGGCGCGGTATTGCGAACGATCACGACAGAAATACCGTCACTCGAAGAGCTCGATTTACCGCCGATTCTGAAAGACATCGTCATGAACAAGCGGGGCCTTTGCATCGTCGTTGGCGGTACCGGCTCCGGTAAGTCGACGACCCTGGCTGCGATGATAGGCCACCGTAACGAAAACTCTCGCGGCCATATTATCTCGATCGAGGATCCGGTTGAGTACGTGCACCCACACAAAGGCTGCGTTATCACACAGCGCGAGGTTGGCGTCGATACCGAGACCTGGCATGCAGCACTAAAGAACACATTGCGCCAGGCACCCGATGTCATCCTCATCGGTGAGATTCGAGATAGAGAGACCATGGAATACGGCATTCAGTTTGCCGAAACGGGCCATCTGTGTCTCGCTACCCTGCACGCAAATAGCGCGAACCAGGCAATGGATCGCATAATCAACTTTTTCCCGGAAGAGCGTCGCCAGCAGCTCTTGATGGACTTGTCGCTCAATACCAAGGCATTCATTGCGCAACGCCTGATTCCGAGAGAAGGCGGCATTGGCCGCATCGCGGCGATGGAAATCATGCTGAACACGCCGCTGGTCCAGGACTTGATCTTCAAAGGCGAGGTTGGACAGATCAAGGAGATCATGGCGAAGTCGACCCGGCTCGGCATGCAAACCTTCGATCAGG
>JABDNG010000047.1 GCA_013001045.1 Woeseiaceae bacterium
TTGCCAACGATATGGTAGTCGGAATCTCCGACGAAGTGCTGTCTGCCCAGGAACTGACCGCAGAAGTGGTGGAGTGCCGATTCCTGACACCGTTTATCCGCGAAATTCGCTTGCGGCTGCCTGGCAACGATTTCGAGTACGCTGCCGGATCCTACGTCCATGTCCGAGTGCCGCCCTACCAGCTTGAATATGCAGCGCTCGAGCTGACGACCGAAGCGAAAAGTGCGTGCGAGGCACGCGGGGTTCCGGGCGCCAGAGTCAACGAGTCCGAAATTCGACGTGCCTACTCGTTGGCGACGCCGTGCGAACAGGAGCCCGGCACGATTGTGCTTAACGTTCGACTTATGGTGCCGCCCGAAGGGAGCCACGCGCTTCCGGTGGGTGTCGGATCCACGTACATGTGGTCACTCCAGCCGGGAGACAAACTGGAAATCGTCGGCCCGCTCGGCGACTTCAGGGCGCGTGAGTCTGACGCAGACATGATCTTTATTGGCGGCGGCGCCGGAATGGCGCCACTTCGCGCCATTATTCGAAGCGAGCTTCAATACGCGCGGAGCGGCAGAAAAATTGACTATTGGTACGGCGCTCGTGCTCGTGCGGATCTGTTTTATGCGACGGAATTCGATTCGCTACAAGAAGAACATGCGAATTTCCGGTGGCAACCTGTGCTGTCGGAGCCATTGGCAGCAGATGGCTGGGAGGGGCCTACGGGATTCGTCCATACGATTGCTTTACAGGTTTTGAAAAGCCAAAATCGGGACTTAGCGGCATGTGAATTCTATGTTTGTGGCCCACCGCCAATGCTGTCGGCAACGCGCAAGATCTTGGCTGATAACAAGGTTCCGGAGACCAGCGTGTTTTTCGACGATTTTGGCATTTAGCGCTGGTTGGTAACCTGATTGATCCTGGGCGATGTGACACCGATCCAACACCTTGCCTATCTCTTGTCTGGTCGACGATCCGCGTCTCAATGCGAATACAGGTAATGCGGTTGGCCAGAAAGCGACCCGAAATTGTGACCAGTTTTGACAGTGCCCGACAGAATTGGCGTCAATCGGTGTCCTTGGGCTTGACTGGCTCGGAGAAAAGTTGTTATCTAGAACAACAGGTTACGATCAATCCCGATTGAGACCGATTCCCTACTGAATACAGGTGTGCACTCCGAAGGCAGGGGTCAGAGGTTCGAATCCTCTCGGGCGCGCCATTTTTAGAGTCTTCGCGGCGTCACGCGAAGGCGCAATTATTCAGGTAGCAGAATTCGAACTTGAGTCGCCCAAGGGGCGACGGTTCGCGCGTGAGAAGCGGATGTCTGTGGGAGCGGCTTCAGCCGCGATCCAGGCGCCGTTTCTCCTCCGACTGTGCAAATACGAAGCGCGATGCCCAATTCGCAATCGCGACGAAGCTGCACAATTTACATTAGACAGTGGGGTACTAAACACTGCTCTATATCGGCTCAGCAATCGCGGCTGAAGCCGCTCCCACAGCCACTTTCAATAAAGCAATAAAGGGGTCCAATAAAGGGGTCTCCAATAAGAATAAAGGGGTCAATAAAGGGGTCGGATCCCATTCAATTAAATAATAAAGGGGTCAAGAATGAATAAAGGGGTCGGATCCCATTCAACTAAATAGGATCCGACCCCTTTTTCACGACAAAACGCGGACGCGTCTTCCACGTAGTCAGCGTTCCCGTGATTTTACAAATGCATTATGTGATTCCTGTCACAAAAACAGCCTGCTTAATGTTCTGAGGTGCACCTCGCACGGCAGCTTTCATCTGTTGAAATACACGTCAACTTAACAAGCCTACGACCGAATATCGGCACGCGGCGCGCACTGGCGAAATCACTAATGATAAATTGCATCGGAACAGGCAGGCTCGTGAAGATGGTTGGCATCGTCGGGTCATTCTTCATGGCTGGCTGTGTTCTTCAGGCATCTTCGACCGTCGATGCGACGTCAAGTTATATCGTGCAAGGCATAAATATTTCCGAGGTGCAGTCAATCGTCTCTGGAATCGGTGGTGAAATTACGCACGAGCTGGGGCTGATCAACGCCGTAGCCGCTGCATTGGGACCCTCGCAAGTCGAGCGGCTTCGCAACGCGCCGGGCATTAGCCGCATCCTCGCTAACGGAGCCGTCACGACAGCAGGGAAAGGCGGCAAGAGCAAGCGGGCTTCGAGCGAGACAGAAACGACCTCCAGTACGACCGAAACTGACGCTACAACGACTACCGATACACCCGGCGACGCTTACAGCCAGTACCCGTCGCTCGTTGACGCGGATCGTTTGCACGCGGAGGGCATTACCGGCTGGGGCGTCACGGTGGCCGTACTCGATTCCGGCATTTATTCCGGACCAGGATTGTCGTCGAACACCTACGGCGACCTGCGCATTGCGGTCGCCTATGACGCGACGACCGATACCGAGTTCAGACCGGTCTCGAAACGCAAGTCCAGGAGCCTCACGGGTCTCGAAGACTTCGACAACGACGACAACGGGCACGGCTCGCATATCGCCAGTACCGGCTTCAACAGCAAGTTGTCGAATGAGGGGAAATTCAACGGCGTCGCGCCCGACGTCAAGCTGGTCTCCGTTAAAGTCTTCGATGCCTCGGGTGTCGGCACTTACGCAGACGTTATCCGCGGTGTCGAATGGGTGGTTGCCAACCAGGCAAACCTGCGGATTCGAGTCATGAATATGTCGCTGTCTGCTCCGGCGCAGTCTCAATATTGGGACGATCCGCTGAATCAGGCGGTCATGGCTGCCTGGCGGGCCGGCGTCGTGGTCGTTGCCTCGGCAGGCAATGGTGGTCCGGATGCCCAGTCCATTGGTGTGCCGGGCAACGTGCCCTACATCATCACGGTCGGCGCGATGACCGATAATTACACGCCAGCCGACGGCGGTGATGACGAGCTTGCCTCGTTTAGCGCAGTCGGTCCGACCTACGAAGGTTTCGTTAAGCCCGAGGTTGTTGCGCCGGGTGGACACATCATGGCCGCAATGCAAGAAGACTCTGCTATCGCGCTGGAACACCCGGAGTTTCACAACGGCGCTTCATTCTTCACGATGTCCGGCACCTCGCAGGCTACCGCGGTCGTCAGCGGTATTGCCGCACTCGTGCTGCAGATGGAACCGGCACTCACCCCCGACGAAGTGAAGTGCAAAATCATGTCGTCGGCACGCCCTGCGGTCAACAGCGATGGCAGCCTCGCGTACTCGGTTTTCCAGCAGGGTGCGGGTCTCGTCAACGCTTACGATGCCGCATACAAGTGGAACTACGACTGCGCCAACAAAGGCCTTGATATCGACGCCGACGTCGCCGGCACCAAGCACTTCGGCGGCCGCGCCAACCAGGATGCCAGTGGCAGCTACTACCTGATGGGACTGGACGGCTACCTGTGGACCAATGGCAGTGCCGCGGGCAGCGGCTACCTATGGACGGATGCCTATCTCTGGTCGGACGGCTATCTGTGGACGAATGCCTACCTGTGGACGAACGGCTCCGCGAATGCCAACGGCTACATGTGGACAGACAGCCAGATGCAAAGCAACGGTTACTTGTGGACCGACGGGTATCTTTGGACTAACGGGTTGACCGAAACCATGTCGATCAATTCGTGGGTCGAGCCGGAGTAAGCTCGCCGCACCGCCAGAGATCGATCTGACTCCCTTTTTCCAACTGACAAAAGATTCGAGGAGTTTCGCAGCTTCTTATACGGCGTCTTACTGCACCGCACTGAAGCACTGTGAAACTGCAAGCTGCCGCGGCGCCAGGTGGCGAAGAAATTCCTCGGTCGCGCGCGGTCGGCGAATAAAGGTGTCGGATCCCATTTAATCCAATTAGGTGGAAACTGGTGAAGTTCAGGAAGCAATCTTCTCCAGTACTTTAGGATGTTGTTTTGCGACCCGCAGAAGAGTCTTCGCAGCGCCCCTTGGTGAACGCCGTCCCTGTTCCCAATCCTGCACCGAATCGACCGACACATTGAGAAGGTTAGCAAACTCTTTCTGCGTGAGATTCACTGACTGACGTGCAGCAATAGCGAGAATTTGCTCGGGCGTGTAGACCCTGCCTTTCTTCTTCGCCTTCATCTGTTTAACGGCTTTTAGAAGCTCAGCACCTTCGGCACTCATTTTCTTTTTCCTAGTCACGATCAATCTCCTCTTTGATCAATTTGAGTTCGTGCGATGGAATAGTTGAACGATCGGACTTTGCGTATAGGGTGAGGAGCCAGATTTCACCGTTTTCCAGGCGATTGTAGTAGATCACCCGAGCACCACCGCTCTTACCCTTTCCTTTCTGGGCCCAGCGCACTTTTCGCACACCGCCCGAGCCGCGTTCAACAGAGCCGGCCATCGGCTTCTGGGCAATAAAAACGGCGAAAGCCTGTCTTTTATCATCGGTCAGGATCCGTTCGACTTTGCGTGCGTAACAGGCGTTTCAATGACGGTGTACACAAAGTAAAGGTACGGCAATGCCGTATAAGAGTCAATCGACGGGTGTGTGAAAATTGTGTGACTGAGTGCTGCACAGTTGTGCAGAGTACTGTATATGCAATGGACGTACCGCCAGTTGGTATCAATAATTTCAGTTACTTACAATCAAAATAGCGTACTCCGAAGGCAGGGGTCAGAGGTTCGAATCCTCTCGGGCGCGCCATTTTTGATATCCAGCCAACCTTCGGCGAAGTCGTTTTTCTCAACGGAACGCAATTCGAACCTCTGCCGCCCAGTGGGCGGCCGTTCGACAAAACGCGCCAGCGTTTTGG
>JABDNG010000142.1 GCA_013001045.1 Woeseiaceae bacterium
CTGAAAACCTCGGTTCGACCCCTAATTTACTAATTTACGCAGAATGTCCCCAATCACATCTTTTGCGGAGACAAGTAGCCGAGTTGCAGCAGCCGGTCGGCGACCCAGATCATCGGCAGCCCGATCAATGCAGTCGGGTCTTCGGTCTTCACGGATTCAAATAACACAAAGCCAGCACCTTCGAGTTTGAAGCTGCCCGCGCAATCATAGGGTTTGTCGTGACGCAGGTAGGCCTCGGCGAGGCGGCGATCGAACTCGCGGAATCGAACCGTCGTCTTGTCGGTGTGTTCATAGCGGGTTCGACCGATGGGATCGAGTATGCAGACGGCGGTCAGAAACGTAACGACATGGCCTGATGCAGCCAGCAATTGTTCCACGGCTTTCGCGTGGTCCCCGGGTTTTCCCAGTACCCGGTTGTTGAGGATCGCAAGTTGATCAGCGCCGATTATGAGTGACTCGCGTGCATTGACCGCTACCGCCTCGGCTTTTTTTCGTGCGAGGTGGCGAGCGAGATCCTCTGGCTCGAGATCCAGGTCGTTGGTCTCGTCGACGTCCGGAGACACTGTTTCGTACTGTTGCAGGAAGCGCTCTAGCAGATCACGCCGGTAAGGCGATGAGGAGGCCAGAACTATGGACGGCGCAGACGGATTTTGCATAAATAAATCAGAACGTTAAGAGAATCGCTGCGAATATTACCCGGTTTGCGCCTAACTGCTAGCATTTCTCGTCAGAGCCCCGGGCGGGACGTTTTGACAGTGGCCCTCGAGGTACTTATCATGCGCGCGCCATGGGTAATCCGCTGCGAGATCGCCGTACCGCAGCCGAATGGGCTTCGGCCGGGCAAGTTATTGAAATAGCTGAGAAACTTGGTAGTTTCAAACAGCTGGCATTAATTGTCGAGGCGGATCTTGCTGCGCTCGACGCTGTTAAGATACCGCCCGACTGGCGCGATTCCGTCATCGCCGGGAGTCTGGAGTTCGGCTTTGCGGACGCGCAGCGGCGGCTGCCGGCGGCGCATTGCCGGGTAACGGTGGTCGTCGATGCGGTCTGTCAGCGATGCCTGGAGGCATTTCGGCTGCCGCTCGAAACCGAAGCGAAATTGCTGCTTCTGGCGCTCGAGGAGACGGCGGAAGGATTTGAGGACCACGAGGTCTGGGAGTTGGACGAGAGTACGCTCCGGCCGCAGGACATCGTAGAGGAACTGCTGATTATGGCGCTGCCGTTCTCAGCAATGCATGTGGATTCAGCATCGTGCAAGGCGTTGTCGCCTGCGGCTGATGACAAAGAGGACACAACGAAGCCGTTTGCGGCGTTGCGCGCGCAAATGACTCAGGATCAATAAAGCCCGGGCAGGTACTGCGGGCAGGAGAAGATTATGGCAGTTCAAAAAAGTCGCAGGACCCCTTCAACGCGCGGCATGCGGCGCTCGCACGACAAGGCGAAGAAGCCGACGTTGTCGGTCGATCCGACATCGGGCGAAACGCATTTGCGGCACCGACTGACACCGGATGGTTTTTACCGCGGTAACCAGGTTGTTTCGCAGCCTGAACCCGACGACGAAGAGTAAAATCATCCCTTGATTGGTCGGCTCGCGTCTGACCTGTCGAACGGTGGGATCACACTCAACCATTTCCCTTGATGCAATGAGCGGCGACCTTGGCGCCGAGATCGTTGTGCGTGCGGCTGCCGCGACGTTTCAAAAGTACGCCAACCTCGACCTCATCCTGGTCGGCGACGAGAATGAACTCACGGATCTCGTCAAACGCCTCATTGGTGATGAGCCCCGGCTGCGTATACAGCACGCCAGCGAAGTGGTGGCGATGTCTGAACCACCGGCCGACGCATTGCGCAAGAAGAAAGATTCATCGATGCGCGTCGCGATCAACCTGGTCAAATCCGGCGATGCCGATGCCTGTGTCAGTGCCGGAAATACCGGGGCACTGATGGCGACGGCTCGATTTGTATTGAAGATGCTGCCCGGCATTGATCGACCCGCGATCATTGCAGAACTGCCCTCAAAAGGCGGTTCGTTGCACATGCTCGACCTCGGCGCTAATGCACAGGGCAGTGCCGAACATTTGTTCCAATATGCCGTTATGGGGTCGATTGTGGCCTCGGATATCTTGCGCATAGAACAACCGAAAGTCGCACTGCTCAATATCGGCGCTGAAGACAACAAAGGTGACGACACGGTTAGAGACGCGGCAGCCATGCTCAGTGCAAGCACGCTCAATTACATTGGCTTCATCGAGGGCCACGATCTGTTTTCCGGCAAAGCCGACGTCGTAGTAACCGACGGATTTACCGGCAACGTTGCACTGAAGACGATGGAAGGCACGGTTGGCCTCGCGAAGCATTACCTCAGGCGCGCATTCTCCCGCAGCTGGTTTACGAAGCTGCAGGCGCTGCTTGCCGGCTCGGTATTGCGCAAACTCACGCTAGAAATGGACTCTCGCAACTACAACGGTGCGACTCTGGTCGGGCTAAATGGTATTGTAATCAAGAGCCACGGCAGCGCGGATGCGTACGCCTATCAACACGCCATCGATACCGCCGTCGTAGAGGTTCGCAACCAGCTGCCGCAGCAGATCGGCGCGCTGCTGCAAAAGGAAACGGCATGACGCACTCGCGCATCGTTGGAACCGGGCGTTACCTGCCCGAACGCATCATGACGAATTTCGATCTGGAGAAGATCGTCGATACGACCGACGAGTGGATACGAACGCGTACTGGTGTCGAACGCCGCCATGTTGTCGCCGAAGATCAGACAACGTCAGATATGTGTGTCGAGGCGGCGAAAATAGCCATCGAAGCAGCCGGCGTTGACGTCTCCGACATCGACCTCGTCATTACGGGTACCACGTCGCCCGACCTGATATTTCCGAATATTTCGACGCTGATTCAGCACCGGCTGGGAATCCCCGCGTGTACGGCATTCAGCCTCGAGGCCGCCTGTACGGGCTTCATTTATGCGCTGACGATGGCGGACAAGTTCATTCGCCTGGGCGATGCAAAGTGCGCACTGGTCATGGGCGCAGAGTGCATCACCAAGTTCGTAGACTGGAGCGATCGCAACACCTGCGTGTTGTTCGGCGATGGCGCCGGCGCGGCGATTGTGAAGCCGTCCGAAGAGCCGGGCCTCATCTCGTGTCATCTCGGGGCGGACGGCCAGTACAAAGACCTGTTGTATTACCCGGTCGGTCCGTCCAGTCACCTTGAGAAAGCGGGGACGGACGAGGCGTCTATCATGATGACCGGCAGTGAGGTTTTCAAAGTCGCCGTAAAGACGCTCGGCGGCATCGCGGCCGAGACACTCGAGAAGGCTGGTGTCGACAAGAGCGAACTCGACTGGTTGATTCCCCACCAGGCGAATATCCGCATCATTCAGGCGACGGCCAAGCGCCTGGGGCTGCCGATGGAAAAAGTCATTCTGACAGTACAGGACCATGGCAATACGTCAGCGGCATCGGTTCCAATGGCGCTTGATGTCGGTATTCGCGATGGTCGCGTGAAAAAAGGCCAGCTGATTCTGATGGAGGCCTTCGGCGGCGGCTTCACCTGGGGCTCGGTCCTGATGCGACTGTGATTAAATGGGCGGCAAAGGCTCACGTGCTTGGATTTCATCCGTCACCTCGTTGACCGCATCTCGAGACCGTCTGAGTGCCTTACGGAAAAACCGCAAATCGCGATCTGTCAGTTCAAAGGCAATACTAATGCTGAAAGGCGACCGCCAAGTTCCTATCGTGTTCAACGTATGATGGTTTACCATAGGGGCGGATAATCCGGTCGAAAACAATGAAACCCAAACTGATAATTGGCAACAAGAACTACTCGTCATGGTCGCTACGCTCCTGGCTGTTGCTCAAGGAAGCGGGCATTGACTTCGATGAGCACCGAATCGTTCTCGATACGGACACCTCCGCCCAGGAAATCGCATCGTTCTCGGCAGCGGGGCGGGTTCCGATACTTCAGCTCGGCGACACTACCGTGTGGGATTCGCTGGCAATAGCGGAGACCATAGCCGAGCGCTGGCCGCAAAAACAGTTGTGGCCGGCAGATCCGGATGAGCGCGCGTTTGCCCGCTCAATTTCTGCGGAGATGCACTCGGGTTTTGCACACCTGCGAGAGTGCATGCCGATGAACTGCCGCGCGATGGGGCGCATCGTTCCGCTGCCGGATGAACTCGGTGAAGATATCGATCGCATCATCGCGATCTGGGGAACCTGTCATCGCCAATACGGCGACCGGGGTCGCTGGTTATTCGGGGACTTCTCCATTGCCGACGCGATGTTCGCACCGGTCGTGTTGCGTCTGCGTACCTACGGCATCAATCTGCCCGAGTCGGCCGGTTTCTATCCCCATCGCTTGCTTGAAAGCACCGCGATGCAGGAATGGCTCGCCGCGGCAGAGTGTGAAACCGAGGTCATTGAGGCGGACGAGAAGGGCCAGTGATGCGCCACCTTGCCTTGATTGTTGCCACGTGCTTGCTGGCGACGTCGCCATCGCGTTCTGAAGTTTACGAGTTGCCCCCCGATGGCTCCGACGTCGTTGGTGCCCTCTCGACGGTGACAGCACGCTACGAAGATACGCTCGTCGATATCGCGCGTCGCCATGGTCTTGGTTATCAGGACGTCGTGCGTGCGAATCCGGAGGTAGGCGTCTGGGTGCCGGGGGAGGGGACCGAGGTCATTTTGCCAACGCGCTTCGTCTTGCCGCCCGGACCGCGCGAAGGCCTGGTACTGAACCTCGCCGAATACCGCATGTATTACTACCCGAAGCCCAAAGCCGGTGAACCGGCATACGTTTATACGTATCCGATCAGTATCGGACGTATGGATTGGGAGACGCCGCTCGGCCTGACCAGGATTGTCGCAATGGCGAAGAACCCGGCATGGTATCCACCGCAATCGGTGCGTGATGAACACGCGGCGGAAGGTGATCCCTTGCCACGCATCGTTCCACCGGGACCTGATAATCCGCTGGGTTCAAGAGCATTGCGTCTTGGTTTGCCGGGTTACCTGATTCACGGCACGAATCGGCCGGCCGGCGTCGGCATGCGCGTATCGCACGGCTGTATCCGGATGTTTCCCGAAGACATCGAGTTCCTGTTTCAACACATCAGCGTCAATACCGTCGTGCGCATCATCAATGTCCCCGTGAAAATGGGCTGGGATGGCGAGACGCTCGTGGTGGAAGTACACCCGTTACTTGAATCGCCGCAGCTACTCGTCGCGGCATCGCTGCAACGAATCGAAAAACTGGATGCGGATATCGAATTACCGGAAGTGAGTTCGCCGAGCAAAGACCCGCTGACCCAGGTTACCGAACAGTTCATCACTGCGACCGCCGAACGCGCCGGTCAGCTGGACTGGGATCTTGTTGAAGCCGTTGTGAAACGCTCCGACGGTATCCCGGAGTCGGTTGGGGTCAGCATAAAAAACGCCGCGACAAGCGCGGCGTTCGAATAAAAATGTCGTAGTCTAACGCTACTAATACAATCTTATTTGGACATTGATTTCTGGAACATACGTTCCATGCTTTCGCGGTTTGCTTCGCAGCATGCCTGTGATGCTGTGGCAGCAGACAATGCCTGATCTGCAGTGCTTTGTGCAGCAGCAGCAGCCTGGGAGGCACGATCGGCAGCTGCACGAGCAGCTTCAGCGGCAGATGCAGCGGCAGCAGCGTCTGCGGCAGCGCGATCAGCCGTTGCCGTAACGTCGGTGAGCCCTGTAGAGGCGCAACCTGCGGCCATTGCGACGAAGAGCACAAGTGCGCTTGCTCTGAGTGCGGTCTTTTTCATGTTGGAAGGTTCCTTTGTGGGTAAAACTGCAGGCGCATTATTTAACAAACGGTCGGAAGCTGCAATGAAAACTACTGTTTTTATTGTTGTTACCTGTCGGCCATGAGCGACAGGTCGCTGGCCTGAATAATTGTTCTCGTCGGCCAGTGATGGCTTGCACTTGGCGAAGTACTGTATATAATCCCAGATACTGTGAATCCATACAGGAACTGTTCAAATGCGCGAACTAACCCCCAGGCAACGGCAAATTCTCGAGATGATTCAGGAGTTTATTAGCGAAACCGGCATGCCACCGACGCGTGCTGAAATCGCCAGTGAGCTCGGTTTCAAGTCGGCCAATGCTGCCGAAGAACATCTGCGGGCGCTGCAGCGTAAGGGGGCGCTCGAGTTGTTACCGGGTGCCTCGCGCGGTATCCAGCTCAAGGATTCGCTGCGAGACCAGATGGGGTTGCCGCTTGTTGGTCGGGTCGCAGCCGGCAGCCCCATCCTGGCTGAGGAACACATCGAGACGCATTACAAAATTGATCCGCACATTTTTAACCCCAAACCTCATTATCTGCTGCGCGTGCAGGGCATGAGCATGAAAAATGCCGGCATTCTCGATGGCGACCTTGTCGCCGTGCACCGTACACCCGAAGTGCGCAGTCGGCAGATCATTGTCGCCCGCCTCGATGATGAAGTAACCGTCAAACGGTATCGGCAGACGGGTTCGTTGGTCTCACTGTTGCCGGAAAACAAAGATTTCGAACCCATAGAAGTTGACCTCAGGAATGAATCACTGGTTATCGAAGGCGTCGTTGTGGGCGTTATCCGCAACGGACTGGCGTTGCATTGACCGGGTTAATTGAAAATTGTCATCGTCACTCGACAAATTGCTGGAGAACCCACGTGTCTGGCGGGGCCGTAATCAGGCACAGCGCAAAGCAGGGTTAAGCAGCGGTTACCCGGAACTCGATCGACACCTGCCCGGAGGAGGTTGGCCGCCTGAGGCGCTGACTGAAATCCTGACTGAGCAATATGGCATTGGCGAGTTACGCTTGCTGATGCCGGCCCTGGCTCGGTTGAGTGTCGAAGACCCGCACGCGGACTGCAGTGAGCCCGGCTGGATTGCCTGGGTGGCGCCTCCCTTCCAGCCTTATCCGCCGGCACTGCAACAATGTGGCATCGATTTGTCGCGCATGCTGATTGTGCGGCCCAAGGGTCCCAGTGAAATACTGTGGTCGGCGGAGCAGGCATTGTCTTCGGGTACTTGCAGCGCTGTGCTGTTTTGGGCTGAGACGCTTGACGATCAGGCCAGCCGGCGCTTGCAACTGGCGGCCGAGAAAGGCCATAGCTGGGCCATTGCTTTCCGCCCCATGCTTGCGCGGCAGCAACCGTCGGCAGCCGCATTGCGTCTGGAGCTGCACTCAAGCGCACAAGGCACTCGCGTTCATATCTTAAAAAGTCGCGGCGGGCGCCCGACTGTTCTGCATAATCTGAACCTCTGCCAGCATCCCGCATGAGCCGCGCCTCTGTACCCAAACGACCTGTCAAGGCACGGGACGCTGCCCCGACTCTCCCTGCTGTACAACAGGTGTTGCCGTTCGTAGAACCGGCGCCACTCGTCAAACCCTTGAGTTTGGCACCCACGTCGGTTCAGCGGCTCTGGTTTTGCGTCTGGCTGCCTGGTTTGCCACTTGAAGCCACTCGCTCATCGGATGACGCGATGGCGATTGTTGAAGAACAGCAGGGTATTCATCGTGTATTGCTGGCGGACAGGCAGGCACAGGCTGCCGGAGTTATGGCGGGGCAGTCGGCGAACGCGGCCCTGGCATTGCTACCCACGCTGCAACTTGAAGAGCGCAGCCCGCTGCGGGAACAACAGGCGCTTGAAGCGTTGGCAAACTGGCTGGAACGCTTTTCGTCATTCATCTGTATTGCCGATCACGACGTGTTGTTGCTCGAGATCGCCGGCAGCCTGCGTTTGTTCGGAGGCTTACGGCCGTTGCGGGAAAAACTTTCGCAAGGCTTGCGGCAGCATGGTTTTGATGCATCGCTCGCTATTGCGCCAACACCGCTGGGTGCAACATGGCTGGCACGAGCGGGTCGCCGTGCCTGTATTCGCGACGAACAGAATCTCAAACGGGAGTTACGTCATTTGCTCCTGGCCCACCTCAACTGGCCCGAGGGTCTTTGTGCCTCGCTGACGGGTATGGGCGTAACGACCGTTGGCGATTGTCTGCGTTTGCCGCGCGAGGGGTTTGTCAGGCGTTTTGGTGTGGAGCATATGCTCGAACTGGATCGTGCGCTTGGGCACTTGCCGGACCCGCGAAACTCCTGGCGTGCACCCGAGCGATTCTGCGCTGATCATGAGATGACTGAAGAACAATCGGATCGCGAACTGTTGCTCAATATTTGCCGCGAACTGCTGTTGTTGCATGAGCAGTTCCTGCTGGTACGGCAGCTTGGCACGCAGCGTTTGTGTTTCAGTTTTTTTCACCTCAAAGGATCAGCGACCGAGTTACGACTGGGTTGCGCACGTGCGGATCGTTGCGCAGAGCGCTGGCTGGAGTTGTTGCGGATTCGCTTCGAGCAACTGGCACTACCCGAGCCCGTCATCGCGATTCGTTTGCAGAGTGGTATGACTCAGGCTTTGCAGGCGGAGTCGGCACGCCTGAATTTTCACGCGGCTACCGGTGGGCCGATGCGGCGTTACTCGATTGCACAGCTTGCCGAGCGGCTTAGTGCGCACATTGGTGACCAATCCGTGCATTCTCTGAATCTGGTTGCGGAACATCGTCCACAGTTTGCCTGGCGAACACAAAGTCTGTTGTCGGACTGGGCGAGCAGTACGTTGTCAGAGGTCAGGCGACACTTGCGTCGTCCCCTGTGGATGTTGCCTGAGCCCGTTTTACTGCCAGTGAATAACGGTTATCCGCTGCACCAGGGAATGCGTTTAAGGTTGCTTGACGGCCCGGAACGACTTGAGACCGGCTGGTGGGATGAGGACGGTATTTCGCGTGACTACTACACGGCGGTAAACCCGGCGGGGATGCGGTTGTGGGTGTTTCGTAATCGCAGCCAGTCGTCATCCTGGTATTTACACGGCTACTTCGGGTAGATAGTCGATGTCCGGTGAATACGCTGAGTTACATGTACTCAGTAACTTTACGTTTTTACGCGGCGCATCCCATCCCGAAGAACTCGTGGAAACGGCCGCGGAACTCGGCTATGAGGCGCTGGCCATCACCGATGAATGTTCGATGTCGGGCATCGTTCGCGCGCATTCGGCGGCGAAGAGGTTCGGGCTCAAAAAGCTGATCATCGGTTCAGAGTTGCAGTTACAAAGCGGCCGCAAGCTTGTTGCGCTGGCACAAAGCAGGAACGGTTATGCCGCGCTGTGCCAGCTGATTTCGAATGCGCGCCGAGCGGCGGACAAGGGCCGTTATACGTTGACACGTACCGCCTTCGAAGGCGGCTTGCCCGACTGCCTCGTGCTGTGGGTGCCGGACGAGGATTTTGTCCTTGACGTCGAAGATCACTGGATACGGGAGACGTTTCGCGATCGCCTCTGGATCGCTGTCGAGTTGCTTGCGGATGGTCGCCAGCAGGAGCAACTCGCTAAACTTCGTGAAGAAGGACGCCGCCTCAAATTGCCCTTGGTCGCGTGCGGTGATGTGCATATGCATCGCCGACCGCGCCGCATAGTGCAGGATACCCTGACGGCAATACGCCATGGCACGACAGTCGATAACGCCGGGTTTACCTTGTATCCGAACGGTGAGCGCCATCTTCGCTCACTCGAAGTACTGCAACGCATTTATCCGGCCGAGTTACTTGCCGAAACGGTGCATATCGCCAATGCCATCGATTTTTCGCTGGATGAATTGCGCTACGAATACCCGGATGAACTGGTGCCGGATGGCGAAACGCCGGCAACGTATCTCCGCAAGCTGACCGAGGAGGGCATGCAACGTCGCTGGCCCGGCGGTGTGCCGCGAAAAGTAACGTCGCTCGTCGAGCACGAACTGGCGTTGATTGCCGACCTTGAGTACGAACCCTTCTTTCTGACCGTGTATGACATCGTTTCATTCGCGCGCTCGCAGGGCATTCTGTGCCAGGGACGGGGTTCGGCGGCGAATTCCGCGGTCTGTTTTTGCCTGGGTATCACCGAAGTGGATCCGGATCGCATGGAGACGTTGGTTGAACGCTTCATCTCCAAAGAACGTAACGAACCGCCGGATATCGATGTCGACTTCGAGCATGAGCGCCGCGAAGAGGTGATTCAGTACATCTACAGCAAGTACGGTCGTGAGCGCGCAGCACTGGCTGCGACCGTCATTACCTACCGGCCACGCAGTGCGTTACGCGACGTGGGCAAGGTGCTCGGATTAAGCGATCTGCAGGTCAGTCGTTTGTCGCGATCGATGCAGTGGTGGGACGGGCACAAAGTTGATGACAGCCGCATCCTCGAAGCCGGCCTCGACCCCAACAGTCCGGTCATGAGGCGGCTCCTGTATCTCGTCAGGGAGTTGATCGGCTTTCCCCGGCACCTGTCACAGCATGTCGGCGGATTCGTGATTTCCAACGCGCCGCTGTATGAACTCGTGCCAGTCGAAAACGCCGCGATGCCGGATCGGACGGTGATTCAGTGGGAAAAGAACGACCTTGAAGAACTGGGATTGCTCAAGGTCGATGTACTCGGCCTCGGCATGCTGACGGCGATACACCGCAGCTTCGATCTGATACGCGATTTCGACGGCCGACAATACACGCTCGCAAACGTGCCGGCTGAAGATCCAGACGCTTACGACATGATCTGCGATGGGGACACGATGGGCGTCTTCCAGATCGAGTCACGCGCACAAATGGCCATGCTACCAAGGCTCAAGCCACGCTGTTACTACGACCTGGTGATCGAGGTGGCGCTCATTCGGCCGGGCCCTATCCAGGGCGATATGGTGCATCCGTACCTGCGCCGCCGGAATGGTGAGGAGGCGGTTGATTATCCGAGCGATGCCGTCAAAGGCGTGTTGCAACGCACGCTCGGTGTGCCGATTTTTCAGGAACAGGTTATGCAACTCGCCGTCGTGGCGGCGGGTTTCACGCCAGGTGAAGCCGATCAGCTAAGGCGTGCGATGGCCGCGTGGAAGCGCCGCGGTGGCCTGGATGCGTTTGAGGACAAGTTGATTTCCGGGATGCGCGAGCGCGGTTATGAAGAAGAGTTTGCGCGACAAATTTTTCGCCAGATTGAAGGGTTCGGCGAATACGGTTTTCCCGAATCGCACTCTGCGAGTTTCGCACTGCTCGTGTACGTCTCCTCCTGGCTGAAATGTCATGAACCGGCTGCATTTACCTGCGCGCTTCTGAATAGCCAGCCAATGGGTTTCTATTCCGGGTCACAACTGGTTCAGGATGTGCAGCGGCATGGCGTTGCAGTGCGGCCCGTCGACATCAACCGCAGCCAGTGGGATTGTTCACTGGAGGCGGGTGACGACGGCAAAGCGATACTCCGCCTGGGTTTCCGAATGATTAAAGGGCTGTCGGAAGCGGCAGGGCAGAGAATAGTTTCGGCGCGAAGCCCGGGCGACTACAAACAGGTGCAGCAGTTGCTTGAACGTGTGGGACTGGACCAGCGTGAACTGGGTGTGCTGGCTTCGTCAGGCGCATTACGACCGCTGTCCGGTGATCGATACAAGGCGCGTTGGGCGGTTTCCGGGGCCGAAAAACCGATGCCGTTGTTTCCATCGATGGGTCGTTATGAAGCAACGCCGCTCTTACAGAAGCCGACAGAGGGACAGAATATTGTTGCCGACTACCAGAGTACCGGGCTGACTCTGGAGCGGCACCCGATATGCCTGCTCAGGCGGCACCTGGATCGTTACAAGTATGTGTCCGCACAGCAGTTACCCGGTATCGGCAATGGGCAAAAGATTAACGTCGCCGGATTAGTGATTACAAAACAGCGGCCGGGTACCGCAAGTGGTGTCACCTTTGTCACGCTTGAAGACGAAACCGGGCAGATAAATCTCGTGCTCTGGAAACAGGTCGCCGAGCAGTACCGCGCGGCGCTATTGAACGCGCGTTTACTCGGCGTTGCCGGAGAACTGCAGATTGAGGGTAAAGTGATACATGTGATCGCAAATCGTCTATTCGATCACAGCAATTTGCTCGGCGGATTGACGGTGCGGTCGCGCGATTTCCGATGACCGGATTCTAGGCGTCGTCGTCGAAATTGATATTGTATGTGCTGTCGAGTTCCTGTTCCCGCTGTTCGCGAAGCTCTTCCAGCCGATGACGAATCTCCGCTCGCCGATGCACGTCTTCGCTGTCACTGGCGTCGAGTTTTGCCACCAATTTCTCGATGTCCATTTCGATAGTCGAGCCAACGTCGTCGTCGCCGTCGTCTTCCGAAAGAACGACTGTCGTCTCAAATGACTCGTCGGATGAGTCATCGTCCAGCGTATCAATGTCGTCGTCGTTTTTACCGTTCATCGCATTAGTCTCCGGCAATAAGCAGGTCAAGAAATAGTGTTAGCGAATCAGGTTATTAATTTCAAAGATTGGCAGCAAAATTGCAAGTACAATTGTCAATACGATGGCACCCATGGCGACAATCAGCAGGGGTTGCAGGATACCGAGCAGCGCGGCAATCAGTCCATCGACCTCGCGCTCCTGACCCGCCGCCGCCCGAGACAGCATTTCCTCAAGGCGTCCACCCGCTTCGCCACTGGATATCAGGTGGATCATCATTGGTGGAAAAAGCTTGCTGGCGGCCAGTGACTTACTGATCGACCCGCCCTCCCTGACGCGTAACGTGGCTTCCATCACGGCGTCGCGCATAGGCAGGTTTTCGATGACTTCCGCAGAAATATTCAGGGCCTCGAGAATCGGTACGCCGCTGCCAGCGAGGATACTCAAGGTACGCGTGAAGCGTGCCGTGTTTACGCCCCTCGTCAACCGGCCGACAATGGGAGCGCGCAGCAGCAGCGCATGGAAGCGTCGCCTTGGCCCATCCCGTTGCAGTACCCACCACGTCGCATATGTCGCGACGCCGACGAACACGATCACCGCTACCCAGTAGTCGCGCAGGAAATCACTGGTCGCAATCAGCCCGCTGGTAAGGGACGGCAACTCGGCTGCCGTATTCTCGAACACGCCGACGATCTTTGGCACGACGGTCGCGAGCATGAAACTGATGATGGCGACGGCCATGACAACGAGCACGATGGGATAGACGAGCGCGTTTGTAATGCGTTGCCTCAGCTCCTGGCGCGCCTCGGTATAGTCGGCAAGCCGTTCGAGAACAATATCGAGATGGCCGGATTGCTCGCCAGCCGCCACCGTTGCGCGATAGAGGTCAGGAAATGCCTGCGGAAACTCAGTAAAGCCATCGGCGAGCGTATGTCCTTCCATGACCTTGGCGCGAACACCGAGCAGCATGCTCTTCGTTCGTGGCTGGTCGTTTTGTTGCGACACCGCGAGCAGCGCCTCTTCGAGTGGCAAGCCGGATTGTGACAGGGACGCAAGTTGCCGGGTGATCAGCGCCAGTTCCGCCGACGACATTCCGCGCCGCAGGGAAAAGCTGCTTTGCCGGCGGGCTTCTTTTTGTGCGACTTCCGTGACGCTGACCGGAAGAAGGTTCCGATCACGCAGGATTTGTCGAACGTGTTTTGGTGTGTCGCCTTCAAGCAGGCCTTTCGCCTGCTTGCCCGACTTGTCCATTGCTACGTATTCAAACGCGCCCATCTGGCGATTCCCTGTTTACCGCGACAGACAATGCGCTGCGTCAGTCTTCGCGTGTGACGCG
>JABDNG010000145.1 GCA_013001045.1 Woeseiaceae bacterium
GAAAGGGAGCAAGTGACGAACGACGTTGTTACAAAGGCGGCGGGCATGCTCGGCAACGAAAAAGCCACTGCCTTGTTACTCGGAGGCCACGCTCTGCGCGAAGAATGCACAGAACTTGCCGGCCGCATTGCCAAAGCCACCGGATGCCGGGTGTTGAGTGAGACATTTGCCGCCCGCCTGCAGCGCGGTGCGGGCCGCTTCGGCGTGGAGCGGCTGCAGTATTTCTCGGAACACGTCACCGAACAACTGGCCGGGCTAGAGCAGATAGTGCTGGTCGGCGCCAACGCTCCGGTTTCGTTCTTCGCGTATCCCGGCAAGGCAAGCTGGCTCGCGCCCGAAGGTTGCAACATCCTGGAACTGGCCAACGTCGACCAGGACGTGCACGCGGCGCTGAACTCGCTGGCTGAGGAACTCGACGCCCGGGAGCCCGCGGCGCAGACACCCGCCGCGCCCGAATTTCCGCCACCGGAAGGTCACCTGACACCCGTAGCGATCGGCCAGAGCCTGACGTTGCTGATGCCGGAAAACGCGATCGTTTCGGACGAGGCTGCAACCTGCGGGCTTGGGATCTTCCCCGCCACAGAGCAGGCACCGGCTCACGACTGGCTGATGCTGACCGGTGGTGCCATCGGCCAGGGTCTGCCGCTGAGCCTGGGTGCGTCGGTCGCCTGTCCGAATCGCAAGGTCATTGCGCTGCAGGCGGATGGCAGCGCCATGTATACCGTGCAGGCCCTGTGGACCATGGCGCGTGAGAACACGGATGTGGTCGTCGTTATCATGAACAATCGCAGCTACGCGATCCTGAATATCGAACTGGCAAGGGTCGGTGCGGGTCAACCTACAGCCAAAACCCTGTCCATGCTCGATCTGTCCCGACCCGATATTGACTGGGTTAGCCTTTCCGAAGGCATGGGCGTAGCCGCAACTCGAGCCACGACCGCGGAGGAGTTTCACGAGCAGTTTGCCGCCGCGATGGCGGCAAAAGGTCCGCGCCTGATCGAGGCGATGGTGGACCAGCAAATGCCTTGATGTCTGTGTTGTTGCCCCGGCAGCTACCAGGGGGCATCAAACGCACGCGCGGAAGGGTCAGTCCCACTCTATTCGCCAGGCCATTTGCGCAGCTTCGGATAGATTTTCTGAGTTCGGAGTTTCGAACTTACTTGAAGAAAAGTCGCAATGTGTATAGTTCAATTAGGATTGATTCTTGGACACCGAATCGTTGCATCAAAAACATTTTGTCTATCTACCGAACAGGAATAGATTGTACCGTGAGGCGAAAGCCTCAATGTTAACAAGTTCGCTTGTTGACAGCCGCCCTGCGAATGGAGGTCCGAGCCTCTGCCAGTGTTGGGGGCGGTGGACGCAAGAGACAGAACCTGAAGCAAAAGCGAGAAGCGAAAGCCGATCGGTGGAGTAACAGGAACATTCTTGAGGAACTCGGAAAGAATCAGGAGTGCTATGTCAGGTAGCCCGATACAAGAACAGATTCGAGCTTGGATACGGGTACGCGGTCGAAAGGGTGCGTATCTGCAGAAAAGTCAGAAAAACGAGACCAGCAGACCTGCCTTTGCGTCCTCAAATCTATGAAAGCCACCGAAAGGTGGCTTTCTTTTTGGTCTTCCGCCATCAAAGTTGATCGGCAATCCAGAGGGCCACCCCGGGCATGGTGCGCCCGTGACTCCTTGTAACGACACAATCACGGGGTCTATCCCGCTGGCTTGCAGTGTCGCCCGCCTCTGAGCAAGCAAAAGGAAGACCTGCGCCACTAGGTACATGCTCGGATACGCATAGTGCAGCGACTCTGGTACAGACAATCATATGAACGCAGGTCCCAACGAGCATGTGCGCAATGCCATGTTCGGGCTGGATCAAACCTTGCTCGAACGTCTTATGGTGTTGCGCAGGTGGTTTCACCAACATCCTGAACTGTCGTTTCAGGAAGCTGACACTGCGAAGCGCATAGTTGCAGAACTCGAACGCCTCGGCGTCCCCTACAAGTATTCGGGCGTCGGACATGCCGTCATCGCCCGAATCGACGGGCTTGATACGGCCGCAAGCGCGATCGGCTTGCGGGCGGATATGGATGCGCTTCCGGGCAACGAGACGACCGGCGCTGCCTACGCTTCGGAAAGACAGGGCATCATGCACGCCTGCGGACATTGTGCGCACATGGCGATGCTCATCGGTGCAGCCAACTTGTTAACTGAGAACCCGCCACCCGGTCCGGTACGGTTGATCTTTCAGCCGGCCGAAGAAAGGGGGGGTGGTTCTCGGGTCGCAATCGAGGATGGTGCGCTGGAGGACGTCGCAACCATCTACGCGTGCCATGTCACTCATGACTACGAGACCGGCAAGATTATGGTTCGCGATGGTTCGGTCACGGCACAGTCAGACAGATTTACGATTTGCGTGCGGGGCAAGGGCGGCCACGGGGCAAGGCCGCACGAGGCCATTGATGCTGTGGTTGTCAGCGGATTCCTGATCACCGCCCTGCAGACGCTGGTGTCGCGCGAGAGCAATCCACTGCATCCCTCGGTCGTAACCATAGGCAGTGTGCATGCGGGCTCCGCCGCGAACGTCATTGCGGAAGAAGCCGAGCTTCGCGGCTCGATCAGAAGCACTTTGCCCGAGTCTCGCCAGCGTATACACCACGGAATTCAACGAATGGTCGGTGCAGCCGCTGAGCTGCACGACTGTCGCATCGAACTCGATATACGAGAAGGGTATCCGCCCGTAATCAACGAGGCGAGAAGTACGAGAATCGCGAGGCAAGCCGCAGTAGAGATCGTCGGTGCAGACGGTGTTGTTGCTGCCGAACACCCGAGCATGGGCTCGGAAGACTTTGCGTTCTACCTCGAAAGAGTCCCTGGCTGCTTCGTTCGAATTGGGGCCCGGGCGCCGGACTGGGAGCCGGTGCCACTGCACAGCCCGGCGTTCGATATCGATGAACGCGCGCTCGGTATCGGAGCACAGTTCTTCGACCGTGTCGCCAGGCTGAGCTATGAACATCTCAACGAGTTTCGCGATGAAGTTTAAACCGTCGCCGACGCACACGGTAGGGGTCGAATGGGAGCTGCAGCTGCTCGATTCCGAGACCCTGGACCTCAGCGACGGTATCTTGCCGCTCATGGAGTTCTTCCCGGACGCGACCTTCGTCAAACCGGAACTCATTCAGTCTTGTGTCGAGCTAAACAGTTGCATCGCCGACAACAGCAATGAAGCAGTCGCGCATTTGCAGCTTTCACTGCAACGCCTGCTGCAACGTTGCGAAGAGCTTGAGATGAACGTATGCGGTGGCGGCACCCATCCATTTTGCCGCCGACTGGCCTTGATTACACCGCTACCGCGCTATCGGCGACTGGAAAAAACATCCGGCTATCTTGCGCACACGCAGATAACGTTTAGCACACATGTTCATATCGGGATGCACTCAGGCGACCAGGCCATGCTTGCGATGGTGCGACTCATTCCGGCATTGTCCGCATTCATCGCGTTGTCAGCGAATTCGCCGTTCTGGCGAGGCCATGAAACAGGACACGCGGCCTACCGGCATCGGATCCTGGCGGCCGCACCGAACTACGGTTTACCCTCGACTTTCGAGGATTGGCAGGCCTTCGATAATTTCTTGCAGGCAGCGAGTCGCGCCAGCATGATCCGGACGTTCAAGGACATTCATTGGGATATTCGACCGCATCCGGATTTCGGCACGCTCGAGATACGCGTCATGGACTCAGCTTTAAACCTGCGGGCTGTGCATGCATTGGTGGCGTTTGCGAGATGCCTGGCGGTGCGACTGGCAGAAGCGTCAGCAAGTGAGGTCGCCGAGGTGCTCCCTACAGGACTGCCCTACTGGATAGAAAAACAAAACTGTTACCGGGCGAGCCTGCTCGGGCTCGACGCCGAATACATCATAAACGAACGGGGCACGCACAGGCCGCTGTTCGACGTCGTCACCGAGTTACTCGACTTTTGCGAAGCCGTCGCGCCGAGGATTAATGAATCTCATGGCTTGCAGATCACCAGATCGCTGTTGGCCGCCAGGCCCGGATACGAGGCGCAGGTTGACGCTTATCGTAAAGCGCATTCGGCTCGTTCCATTGTCGAGATGCTGCAGCACTCTTTAGTGGACGCAGCAGAACCGAATCGAGTCGATAAGGCACTCGCTGCCTCCCCCGGAGCATGAATAGGTTTTTCACGGGACCTTTTTCTGACTGAGTGTTGGGCTTCGATACTCAGTGCTTCTTGAGCCAGCGATTTGTCTTTGCTACGCCAACTTGCCGAAAACTTCAATGCAGTCTATAAGACTACG
This sequence comes from Woeseiaceae bacterium, assembly GCA_013001045.1. Classification (GTDB taxonomy): domain Bacteria; phylum Pseudomonadota; class Gammaproteobacteria; order Steroidobacterales; family Woeseiaceae; genus UBA1847. The sequence goes on from JABDNG010000145.1 coordinate 4,310, forward strand.
GAACAAATCGAATGACCGCCGAGATTACCGATATTGACCGTCGGTGCGTTTGCGCGGCATGACCTCGGAAGCAGACGCACGCCCGCTGGAGAAAAAAATGTTGGATAAGCGCGAGTTTTATATCAACGGACAATGGGTCTTACCCGCAAATGCAAGAGATTTTGACGTCATCGACCCGTCCACCGAGAAGGTAATCGGTGTCATTGCACTGGGTGATCAGGCGGACACGGATGCTGCGGTCGCGGCAGCCAAGGCTGCATTCGAAAGCTGGTCGGTGTCGTCAAAAAACGATCGACTAGGCCTGCTTAAGCGCATTCTGAAAACCTATGAGAAGAGGTCAGAAGACGTTGCGGAGGCTATCAGCCGGGAAATGGGGGCACCGATCGATATGGCTCGCACACAGCAAGCGGGATCCGGTCCCTGGCATATCGAGGCATTCATTCGCACGTTGAACGACTTCGAATTCGAACGCGTGCTTGGGCCGCATGCGCCAAACGAACGAATACTGTACGAGCCGGCGGGTGTGTGCGCACTGATTACGCCGTGGAACTGGCCGATGAATCAAATCGCGCTCAAGGTGATGCCTGCGTTGGCGGCCGGATGCACGATGGTTCTCAAGCCGTCCGAGATCGCGCCACTGTCGGCCATGGTATTCGCCGAGATCATGCACGAAGCGGGTACGCCGCCCGGCGTTTTCAATATGCTGAATGGTGATGGTGCCGGCGTTGGTACGCAGCTCAGCGTGCATCCGGACGTTGACTTGATCTCGTTCACCGGATCTACGCGTGCCGGAGCGCTTATTTCGAAAAACGCGGCCGACACCTACAAGCGAGTCCATTTGGAGCTCGGCGGCAAAGGCGCGAATATTGTATTCAGCGATGCAGACGACAAAGCGGTGAAGCGTGGCGCTTTGCTCTGTTTCAACAATACGGGCCAGTCGTGTAACGCACCAACCCGCATGTTAGTACAGCGCGATAGATACGATGAGGCTGTCGCTACCGCTGCCGCAGTGGCTAACGCCTGCGAAGTGGGCCCGGCATCCAAAGAAGGTCGACACTGTGGTCCGGTCGTAAGTCGCCTGCAATTCGACAAGATTCAGAACTATATCAACGCCGGAATCGAAGAGGGCGCTCGCCTGGTCGCGGGTGGCCCGGGATTGCCGGACGGTATCGAGTCCGGTTATTTCGTCAAGCCGACCGTTTTCGCGGATGTTTCCAATGATATGAAAATCGCGCAAGAGGAGATCTTTGGCCCGGTCTTGTCAATCATCCCGTTTGATACAGAAGATGAAGCAATTCGAATTGCGAACGATACGCCGTATGGCCTGACCAACTATGTGCAGAGCCAGGACGGAGCAAAATGCGATCGCGTCGCACGACGTCTGCGTTCAGGCATGGTGGAAATGAACGGCCAGCCTCGCAGTGCGGGAAGTCCTTTCGGCGGCATGAAAGCGTCGGGCACGGGCCGGGAAGGCGGCGTCTGGGGCCTCGAGGAATTTCTCGAGGTCAAATCCATCAGCGGTTGGGCCGACTAGAATCGATTTGGTCCGACGTGTCGTTCGACCAACGCCTGAAAACTTGACGCAGCGCCAATTCTCATCAGGTCCTCGCGCGCATAACGTGCCGCTTGTGCGGAAATCGGTTTTGCGTGCCGGGCCTTCATGTGCGCCTCGGCAGAGCGTTCGAGCAGGACGAACAGGCCGACAGCTTCGGCAACGCTCGCGCCGACGGTCAAAAGACCGTGATTTCGCAGTATTACGGCACTGTTGTTGCCAAGCGCGAGCGCAATCCGTCGCCCGCCGTCGATGTCCTGGACCTGCACTTCCTCATCGTCGAACAGCGCGTGGTTCTCGAAGAAGAAACACGACTCCTGTGTGATCGGCTGAATAGGCCGGACTTCCGCCGCAAACGGAGTGCCCCAGGCCGTGTGCACGTGCGCCGCTGAAACAGCGTCGTCACGTGCGCTGTGTACAGGATGGTGAATGTAATAGGCCGACTGATTGATGTCGCCATCCCCGCTGACGACCTGGCCGTCGGGTCCCACCAGGACCATGTCCTCGGCACGCGCCGTATGAAAGGCGATGTGCGAGGGAAGCAACCAGAAACAGTCGGTGCGCTCGGGGTCCCGCGCACTGATGTGACCATCGCCAAGATCTCCCCAACGCAGACTGGCAAACAGCCGATAGCCGAGCGCGAGTTCGCCCTGCCGGGCGATACGGACTTCCTGCGTGGCTCGCTCGGTCATGATTGCCCCGACGCCTCGTAAATGTCCTTGAATCTCGCCACCATCGCGTCGCGTCGCGCAAGTGCCTCCGGATCGAGGTCACGATTTGCCGGGATGTCTTCGGCGAAGTGTCCGTAGTTGTCGACTCCGCGTACCAGCATCGCCGAGTCCTCGTCATGTTTCATCTGGCGCACACGGGTTGCCAGATACTGGATGTTCAGGCCGATACGGCGGTCATCGCTGCTATTTGGCCCTGACGAATGTAATGTCCAGCCGTGATGAAATGAGGCTTCGCCCGGCTGCAATGAACAAAGTTGTGCGTCCGCGTCATCGATCCCCGCAACCGTCTGGCCCAGTTTCAATACGTTGCTGGCATCGTTCGTTTCTGCATGGCCGTATCGTCCGTGTTTATGGCTGCCGGGAATCATCCGCATGCAGCCGCTTTGTTCGGTAGCCGGCGCCAGCGCCAGCCAGGCCGATACCTGTTCATCAGAATCAAGTCCCCAGTACGTGAGGTCCTGGTGCCATGAAACGTGCGCCGGACTGTGCGGCTCCTTGACGATATAAACCACGTTGTAAAGCAGGACGTCGGGCCCGATCAGCGACTCGACAACGTCGAGCATCGCAGGGTGACGGGCGAGCTCGAGGGGCGACGTAAGTACCGTGTGAGCTTTATCGAGGTAGTGTTGCGGCCCGGCCTCTGACTCTGCGTCTTCAAGCGCGCGGCGATGCCGCGACGCCTCCGTCGCACTGATTATTCTGACCGGTGACAGGTAGCCGTCTCTTTGCCAGGTGGCATAGCGTTTGGATTGGCTCATTCGTCGGTCCCCTCCCGAACAGCTTGTGTCATGCACTACCTGTCGAAACATCGCCCTCTACGTGTCGTCGAGTCTTGCCGACAGCTACGATCGCCTTCAGTCGCCATGCTGCCAGTGCGCCCACGACGCCGAGTATTGCGATTCCCAAAAAATAAATACTGTAGCCCAGCTTGCCGGGATATCGCTCGAGCAACATGCCGTTAAGCAGCGGCAGGTAAATGTCCGGCGCATATCCCACTAACGATATTGCGCCGATTGCCAGACCCTTAATTCTGTTTGGTACGTTACAGCTTTCCAGCGTGGACCAGAAGATGCCGCGAACTGCGTACGTCAGGATGCCGATAATCAGTACTACCGCCAGCAATGCAATGGTACCCACTGTCGTCGGCAATACGACGAGCCCGATCAGCGCTACAGAGGCAAGTAACAACAAGATCCCCAAGACACGCTCACGATCGAGGAAATCGCCGGCGAAACCGGCGGCGGCGGCGCCGATCGGCCGCATCCATAGCTTGGCAACGGTGATAGACCCAACAGCGACAGCCGTTAGCCCGTAATGAATCTGCATGTAGGCCGAGAACGAGTAGGTCGCCCAGAAAAGCTGGTATCCGGTGAGAATGCAAAAGGCGCAGAGCCAGATCTCCTCGCGCGAGACGATGAGCCACAGGTCATCGAGAAACGTCGATTTTGCGGCGGCGTACTCCGGCTCACTTTCACCGTCAACGCGATTGTCTTTGACGATAAATAAAACAATCGGTGACATCAGCAGCATAAACGACACGTAGAACCAGATGACTTTACGAAGGGCAACCGCCGGGTCCTGTCCGAGTTTCTGCAGCCAGTAGGCGAACATCGCAACGGCGGCCGTTGCGAGTACCGCTTCGACCAGGCCGCGCCCGCCGTCGAGGATGCCGAAAAAACGCCCTTGTTCCTCCGGCTTGGCAAGTAACGTCGTGGCCTTGATCAGCGCAGACCAGAAGGTGAGGCCGGTCGCGATGCCCCATCCGGCGAAGATGATCAGCACCGTCTCGAAAGAAGGCATTGTCGAAAACCAGATGCCCAGCACGCCGGCAAATGCCAGCGAGAATGACATCAGGATGCGGGGTGCGACGCGATCGGCCAGCCAGCCGCTGGGAACATACGTCAGCACGAACAGCACACCGAGCATCGCATAGCTCTGGCCTAGTTGGCTGGCAGTAATACCGAAGGACTCGAGAATCGTGACTTCGAAGTTCTGCCGCAAATAAACCAGCGGATAGATCGCACCCGCCACGACGACGAGCACCGCAAGCTGCACGTAGCGCTGCAGGGTCGTCGGTTCTCCAGAACCGGCTGTTGTCATTGTTGTTCTGCCGTCATGAATGGCTAATCAGTGTACACGCGGCTACGCCGCGGTAACACCGCAGCGCCTCAGGGAGTTGCCGGGTCAATGCGCGCATCGATAGCCGCAGCGTCGGGCCAGTTGCTCTGCCAGATCGCGCGCGACACCTCGCCGACCGGAAGCTCGACCCGGTCGAAACCCGGCTGTACGTCCATCAGTGGTGCAACACGTACATCGAAGCGTGGAACCGCGAAATAAGGGAAACTGTAACGTTCTCGACCGGTCGAGTTTACAACCTTGTGCGGTGTCGATACGAAATAACCGCCTGACCAGATTTCGAGCATGTCCCCAATATTCACGATAAGCGAATCGTCCGCCGCGTCCGCCGGTATCCAGCGTTCACTTCCCGTGCGTCTGACATACAACCCACCAATTGGATCGGGTGCCAGGATGGTCAGTGCATCGGTGTCTTTATGCGGATGAATCCCGAATTCGTTGTCGTTCGTTGCCTGCGGCGGGTAATGCAGGAGCGTCATGTTCGTTAACGGCTTGTCAAAGGCTCGTCGAAACGTTTCGGCATCAACGCCCAGCACGCAGGCGAGTGCATCGAGCAGGTAGCCGGCGACGCGATCGCAATGTCGCCAGTAGTCGAGCACGGCATCGCGAAACCCGGCCGGGCGATCGGGCCATTTATTGGGCCCGTACAGGTCACAGTCGTTTCGAATGGGATCAAGTCTGTCGGTCTCCCAATGTAGCTTGTAACCCTCGTACCGGTCTGGCGTATCGCCGTCCGAGTTCGGAGTGAAGAATCCCAGCGGAATATAGCCGCGGTAGTTATCCGGAGTAATCGATAGCGCAAGCTTTTTCTCAAGCGGGCGATTGAAGAACTGCGTGACAAGCTGGCGAAGCCTGGAAATCGTTTTCGGCGGCATGCCGTGACCCCGAATGACCATGAATCCGATCTCGTGGCAGGCATCGCCAACGTCACGAATGACGCGCTGTTTTGCCCGCTCGTCGTCTCCCGTGAGCGGCGAAACATCGATAACGGGGAGCTTATCCATTGTCGGTCGGCGTCTCCAAAAGGTCCGGCGAAAAAACGCGCGAACCCGCAGTTGACATTATTTGGACGTTAAAAGAAAGTGGGCCGCTGGATACTACAGGGCCGGGCCACCGCAAATAATACGATCATGAGATTCGTTGCCATTTTCACCATCCTCGTACTGACGCTGATGCCTGCTATCGGCATGTCAGGTGACAGGGCGCCGTTGCCCGGCATCAAGCCTGAAATTGGGTGTTTCCGCGCAACGACTCGAGCGCATCAGTGATCTTGCGCGTCGCTACGTTGAAGACGGCAAGTTTGCGGGCATCGTGACGATGGTGTCGCGTCACGGCAAGGTGATCCACTACGACGCCCACGGACAGTTCGGCCTCGACAACGACACACCGATGGCCGCCGATACGTTGTTTCGTATTTATTCGATGACCAAAGCAGTCACCTCAGTAGCGGCAATGATCCTGTACGAAGAGGGCAAGTTTCAGATGACCGATCCGGTCGCGTAGTACTTGCCCGAATTCAGGGATCAAAAATTGCAAAATGGTGACGAACTCGTGGACCCGGCGTCACCGATGACGATGCGCCAGTTGTTCACGCACACAGCAGGGCTCTCTTACGGCTGGACGCCGGATAACCCGGTCGACCTCAAGTATGTCGACGCGAAGCTCAACCAGAGCCGTGATTCCGACGAATTTATTGCAAAGCTGGCGGAACTGCCATTGCGCTTCGAACCGGGAACGCGCTACCACTACAGCTACGCAACTGATGTGCTGGGCATTGTAGTGGAACGGCTCAGCGGCCAATCGCTCGACGTCTTTTTCGAAGAGCGTATTTTCAAACCGCTGGGAATGGTCGACACGTTTTTCTCGGTGCCGCCGGAAAAAGTGCAGCGGCTCGCCAGCGTGCATTACTGGGACAGTGAGACCAACGCGATCAAGTTGGTCCCTGCGGAGAATCAGCGCAATTTTCAGGAAGTGACATTCTTTTCCGGCGGCGGCGGCCTCGTCT
>JABDNG010000001.1 GCA_013001045.1 Woeseiaceae bacterium
ATTATCTGGCGCTCGCGACGGCTGAGGTCCTGATCGGGGCTCTTGGGCATCTTTTTGTTCATAGCGCTAATTTTTTAGCACTTTGGGGTCGTTTGTCAAGAGAAATCGCTAAAAAATTAGCGCCCCCCGGTGCTGTAGCTGCAAAACCACGCCTAACGCGACGGGTTTTGGTTCACTCGCAACTCAGAATGCGGCCCGCCCCATACGGCAGCCGCAGCATTCAAGTCAGCGCTTGTAATCATCGTGGCGTAAGTGCAGCAGGCTGGCGATAGATCCAGCGGAATTGAAAGCTGACACCGACCAAGAAAAGCAACAACAGGACCAGGTAACACAACTTCAGAATCGGGTCTTCTATGGACGTCAAAACAGGGTCGCCGACCGGTAAGCGCAGCAGACCGTCAGTTATCGCTGGAATACAATGGAAGAGCAAGGTCGCTGAGTAACTGACCGCCTGAACGTAGCGGGACAAGCTGCCGAACGGCTTCATTGTTGCGGCTATCGTCCCTACCGCCAACGCCGCCAAAGTCAGCACCGCCAGGGCGTGACCGGGGCCGAATTCGCCGCGTTGAAATATGGCCAGTGCGGTGCCCGCAGTGATCAGCGTGGTCAGCAGATAAATCTGACCCGATCGCGTTTGCAGGGATATTTCCTTGAACCGGGCCAAAGTAAAGCCGCCGCTTAAAAGCGCGATGACGCCCATAACGGTGTGAAACCAACCCAGTGGGATCATTTCGGGCATGCGGGGCTCTCCGGCAGGTCGTTGCAGCGATCCTATCACGACGTCGATAGTTCGATCCGATCCGAGATACGAACGGGCCATGTAATGCAACAAATTGGCGGGACGCCCGTTGCCTTATTTTCACGGCTGTGAGTAACTAAGCACGTCTCGCTCAAACCTATAGTCACACAGCGTGTTCACCAACGATGACAAACGAATCCGTTCAATACAGCTTGCAAGACCAGGTCGCCACCATTCGTATCGACGACGGCAAACGCAATGCACTGTCGCCGCAAGTTTTGCGTGAGATCAATCAGGCCCTCGATCGGGCTGAATCCGATCGTGCCATAGTGATTCTGACCGGTCGGGAATCCGTATTCTCGGCGGGCTTCGATCTCAAGGTAATGCAACGCGGGGGCGTCGATGCTCTGCGCATGTTGCGCGCCGGCTATGCCTTGACCGCCCGAGTCATGGCTTATCCCTATCCGGTTATCGTCGCCTGCAACGGTCACTCACTGGCAATGGGAGTCTTTCTGATGCTGTCGGCCGACTATGTGATCGGCAGCCGCGGCGACTTCAAGATTGCGGCCAACGAAGTGGCCATCGGCATGCCCATGCCGCGTGTTGCCGCGGCCGTATTGCGTAACAGGCTCGGTCCGGCCGCCTTCCAGCGCGCCGTCACTTTGTCGGAATACTTCGACGTCGAATCGGCACAAAGCGTGGGGTTCTTCGACGAACTAGTCGATCCCGTCGATCTTATGACTCGTGCCGGAAACAGGGCGAGCGAGTTCAAAAAACTCGATCCAAAAGCACACACGGTTTCCAAACGCAGAATCCGCGCCACACTCATTCGAAAGATACGCTTCAGCATCCCGCTGGATCTTCTGGATGCCGCTCTAATGGGCTTGCGACGCGTGTAACAAGTTGTATCGCTTGAGGATTACTACCTTATAAAGCCGCCCCTCAATACCTTATAGTGGGGGCGTCATGAATGAACTCGAACATTTCAAATCCGGCAACCTCGCCATCGCGCGCAAGACAGATGGCAACCCGGACGGCAAAGGCCTCAACGGGCTGCTCCTCGACTGGTACCGCACAGAGCCGCGCGGCGTGGTCGCAAAGCCGCAGCGCCAGATACTCGCCGAGTTCTTCACCTCGATGCTTGTTCTGTCCGCGACGTTCAAGTTTCGCCCGGCGATCGGCGGAGTAAATTATCTTTACTGGATCGATGGCGAGTGGCGCTTAAGCCTCATCGCGCCTGACGAGTGGTCGGATGAACGACGCGCTGGTTTTGTCGGCACCTGCGTCCTGCAACGCGACATGACCTGGACGATTGCCCCGTCCGGCCTGCTGGCTGAACAGAACCCCGTGTCCGACGCGATTGGCCGATTCTATGACGCCTTCGCGAAGATGCTGGATACCGACCTTACGCTCGAAGAGATACTGCCGTTTCACGTCGGTCGACTTTCTTACTACCAGCGGATGTATGCCAGCGCGCTGAGCCGCTCCCTGCGCGCTGCGGTAATACTGGGTGACCAGGCTGCAACGAGTTGCCGGCAGTTGTCCATGCTGCTTCCCCAACAGAAGTATGGTTTGCTGGCTTACAGGGGCCAAGCCTGATGCCTTTTTTGCTGATTTTCGGATTACTGCTGATGACTCTTCCAGAGACGCCACTCGATGCTTCCAGCTCTGATGCCAACGAAGAAATCCTGCTCACTGACTTCAACTCAAGCAGTTCCGACCTCGGCTGGTATGTCGTGAACGATAACGTTATGGGTGGGCGGAGCGAGGGCGATTTCGAACAACAAGGAGAGCTGAGATTCGTGGGCCGCACCAACACGAAGGGCGGCGGTTTCAGCTCCATCCGTACGAGGCCCATGCAGCTGGATTTGTCGAATCACGCTGGCATCCGATTAAACGTAAAGGGCGATGGCCGACGCTACACCTGGCGACTGACCACCGACGCGCGATGGCGTGGCCGGCAGGTCAGCTACTGGGCTGATTTCGAAACCCGCGACGGCACATGGAGTACCGTCGAAATTCCCTTCGCAAGCTTCATTCCCCGGTTCCGGGGAAATCAACTGGACGGACCCGCGCTCGACGCCGCACAGATCACGGGCATGGGCCTGATGATCTACGACAATCAGGACGGGCCGTTTGAACTGCACCTGGCGAGCGTACACGCCTATTCGGCAGAGGAAGAATCCTGACTGCCAGCCATACAACCAGGAGAAGCCGCCATGGCCGAGCGCAGTAACACACAGATCATAATCGGAACCGCAATTGCGATCGCGTTAGGCGCACTCATGTCATGGGCTGGCAGCGACGGCGGCGACAGCGTCGGCGCTCTACCGGTATTTGCGCTCTGCGGTGTGCTGGCGTTCGCCGTCAACTGGCTGGCCTTCATCCCCGCGACGCTGAAACAGACCGAACGCTACTACGACCTGACCGGCGGCATCACCTACATCACCGTTACGGTGGTCGCCGTGCTTTTGTCGAGCAAACTCGACCTGCGTGCGACGCTGGTGGCCGCCATGGTAATGATCTGGTCGCTGCGGCTGGCAACGTTCCTGTTCCGGCGCATCTCGCGCGACGGCAAAGACAGCCGCTTCGACAACATCAAGAACCGGCCGTCGCGCTTCTTCATGGCGTGGACGATACAGGGGCTGTGGGTACTACTGACCGCGGCGGCCGCGCTGGCCGTAATCACCGGGGGTGTTCGGGAACCGCTAGGGGCTTTCGGCATCGCCGGCATTATTGTCTGGACGATCGGCATGCTCATCGAGATAGTCTCCGACCGGCAGAAATCGGCATTCCGGAACGATCCGGACAACGAGGGGAAATTCATCAACGTCGGCCTGTGGGCCTGGTCGCGCCACCCGAATTATTTCGGAGAGATCGTACTGTGGACCGGCATGGCCATCGTGGCCGTTCCGGTGCTGCAGGGCTGGCAGTGGGCCACGCTCATCTCGCCCGTGTTTGTGACGTTTCTGCTGACGAGGGTCAGCGGTGTCCCGATGCTGGAAGAAAAAGCCGACACGCGTTGGGGCGGTCAGGACGATTACGAAGAATACAAGCGCAGGACGCCGGTGCTTATTCCGAAGCCGCCGGCCATGCAGTCTTAGCGCGCGTCCATCTGGGCCGATCCGAGCGCGGCGATGCCGGGCGACGAACAGCAAAACGAGGATTCGTGCACCACTCTTGGCGCAATGATCCTCGTAAACGCGATAGAATTTACTATCCTTCTATAGAGAAGCGCCGACGCCCGTACGGAGTCTTCAAACTATGTACAAAACAAACTTCGCGTTTACAACGCTCTTGCTCATGATCGTTGCGTCGCTTGCGGCGTGTGACATCACCGTGGACTCACCACCGCCTCCCGGGAACAGTATCAGCGACACAGAACGTGACGACGCACCGCGGCTCAGAGACGGATCTCTAATCGCGCACGACGTCGTGGAAGATGGGCCGATTCCCGGGCCGCGCTCCTGCTTTTGGCTACGCGGGCCGCACAGTGCAGATCCGTATATCAATCTCGCCTACCCTGATTCATCGGTCTTCTATTGGGCCGCGACATTTTCGATACCAAAAGGATCGACGCTGAATATCAAAGGCGAGTTTGTACACGCACGTTACCAGTCGTTCATCAGTTATGACGAGCGCGGCAGGCCGATCGAGTCGCTTGCCGACTACCTCATGCAGCCGGACGATGGCTCAAGCAATCCGTACCGGCCTGGCGTAAATCGAAACGTCGAGAATAGAAATTACAGTGTGCAGATTTTAGATAAAGCACCGGACGCTGAGCGCGCGATCGGCGAATACAATCAAGACCAGCGGTCCAACGTGCTGCACACGCCCGCGTACGGTGATGGACAACAGACCATTCTTTATCGGATCTATTTGCCCGACCAGGGTCGTTGGCCCGACGGTGGCGTAGCATTGCCGGCGCCTGTTCTCACTATGACCGATGGCACATCCCTCGAAGGCAAGGATGCCTGCAATGCGCTGCAAACACAGCAGCCTCTGCAAATCAGCGCCGATGCGGCCGGCATACCTGCGACGGTTTATAGGAAGCTCCTGAATCAGTCAGGCAAGCCCGATACCTGGCCTGCACAGGTTCCTGCCAAGTGGTATATCCAGCTCGACCGCCCGAGCTTGATCGGAATTTACACCGGTGAAATGTCGAAAAACCCGCGTCGGAGCGAAGGCGGTTTTTATCCAAACCTCGACAACCAGTACGTGCGGACTATCGTCAACAGGAAGCATGGCAAGATCTTTATGTTACGCGGCAAAATGCCAACGACACCCAAGACGTTCAACCGTAACGACTCGATGGAAGCATCTGAATTGCGCTATTGGTCGTTATGCTCAAACCAGGGGTTCGCGAACACCCGCGTTAACGCATGCTTGTTCGACGAAGAAGTGCCGCTGGATCGCAATGGCTTTTACACGATCATGGTTAGCCGCGCAGCCGATCGTCCCAGAAATGCAACTAACGCCTGCGGCATTGCCTGGTTACCGATGGCTGACGATGGCGACGGCCTGTTTGATGAAGACGTGACGGTGGTTCAGATACGAAACATGCTGGCATCACCAGACTTCCCCCACGCCATTCAGCGGGTGCAGGATCAGGACCAACTGGAGGCCGTTATGGGCCCATACCTGCCGATGACCATGTACCTTCAACCCAACCAGGTCGAGACTTTCTTCCCTTGTTATCCGGGATCCTCATAAGCACGCCGCGAAACCCGGTTTTGTCTCAAGGCTGACTGTGCGGCCTGGCGTCAGGCATACGCAATAGCGCTGAGAATCAACTGATTCGACAGGTCCTGCCACCTGAGCGGGCACGGCATTGCCCACAGGCACATGCTGCATGGATTGCTCCTGCCGCTAAGCGCCGACACGGCGATTTGCACAATCGGGAAAGGAAATCCTGTCCCGAATCAGGTACATTGTGGAAGCAATATTCGTTCATGGCTCGCGCCCAATAATGCAAGAGACGTTAAGGGCTGCTCAAAAAAATCGCCGTTCGGAGGGGGAAAATCATGCGCTCTAAATCAATCCACACCTTGAGTCGGTTGCTGTGTACCGCGTTGGCTGCTGTTTTTTCAAGCGCTGCGTTTGCTCAGGCCGCATTAGAAGAGATCACCGTCACAGCGCAAAAGCGCACTGAATCGCTGCTTGAAGTTCCGGTAGCCGTATCCGTCGTGTCGGGTGACAATCTGGAACGAGCTCAAATTCGCGATGTCATCGACTTGCAGCAGCTGGCACCATCGCTGGTAGTGAATGCTTCGACAGGATCGACAAATACCATCTTCTCGATTCGGGGAATCGGAACCGCCGGCAATAATACGGGACTGGAGCAGTCAGTCGGTGTCTTTATCGATGGCGTTTATCGTGGCCGCGTGGGTTCTGCGATGAGCGATTACGTTGACATCCAGCAGGTTGAAATTCTGCGTGGCCCACAAAGCACGTTGTTTGGCAAGAATACTTCCGCGGGCGTTATCAGTGTCACGACGCGTAAACCCGAGTACGAAATGAGTGGCGTGATTGACGCCTCGGTTGGCGATTTCGGCATGGCCCAGCTCAAGGGTTCCATAACCGGTCCCCTGATCGCCGATAAGCTTGCTTTTCGACTTTCCGGCTCTGCATTCCAACGTGACGGCGTCATTGACGATATCTTGCAAAGCGGCCTCGATGTTAACAATCGTGATCGCGTAACGGGAAGACTGCAATTGCTTTGGGATGTAGGCGACGCGACAACGATTAGATTCATTGGTGACTACTCGGACGTCGATGATTCCTGTTGTATTGCAACGCCCGTTTTTGCAGGGCCAACGGCAGGACTTACCGGCTTACTTGGTGGACCAGGATCCATGCCGGGTGGGACATCCGGTCAGGTTAACGCGTTCGATCGCCTTGGCGCCTCGACACCGGGGCTTGCCTTCGACAATGGTTTTATCGATGGCGGAGCATCAGCACAGCTTGATCACGGTTTTAGCGCAATGGATTTGACGATTATCGCGGCGTCACGATTTTTTGAGACCTGGCCACGAATCGATTCGGATTTTCAACGTATGGACCTGTTGAGTGATCGAGTACAGGCGCAGGATCTTGAAGAATCGAGTTTCGAGATCCGACTCGCGTCCTCGGGCGGAACGGCGTTTGACTGGATCATCGGCGCTTATGTTTTCGATCAGGATATCGATGCGACCGACGACCTGATCCTTGGTGCTCAGGGCCGCGCTTATGGTAATGCTCTCACTCAGGCAGCAACCGGCGGAGCTCTCGATTTTCCAACGTTGGAGTTCTTGTTCGGCTTGCCGGCGGGATCTATTTTCGCAGACGGTACCGGTACTCGTAACACATTCGACTATAGCGCCAGCGGCGTTGCCGTATTTACCCAGGGAACCTGGCACATCGATGACCAATTGTCGATTACAGCAGGCTTACGTTATTCAGATGAAGAAAAAGATAACACTTCAATCAATACGCTGGCGACCGAACCGTTTTCACAAGTACCGTTACCACCGCCATTTGCCGGTTTGGCAGCCTTTCAGGTTTTCCCGGCGACAGACCCATACTCGAATTCGTTTTCCGACGACAATGTGTCGGGCACCTTCAATGTTTCTTACACTTTTAACGATGACACATCGGGTTACTTGCGCTATGCAACGGGATTCAAGTCTGGCGGCTTAAACTTAAGCCGTAATGCTGGCGCCAGTGTTCCCGGGAATCCAACGCCAAATCCAGCCAACGGCATCTTCCAGTCCGAAACTGTCGATTCCGTGGAGCTGGGTTTGAAGACCCGACTTGCGGATGGTCGCGGCATTTTGAACGTCGCGATCTTTTCACAAACCCTGGAGGACTTTCAGGCTAACTCATTCGACGGCCTGGCTTTCACGGTTCGTAACGCTGCCGAAGTTGAGGGCCTCGGGTTGGAGGTCGATTACGTTTGGAGTTTAACCGATAACCTGCAGCTCTCTGGCGGAGTCGTTTTGCAAGATATCGAATACGCGAGCTTCCCGGGTGCTTCGGCGACCCAGGCGCAGGTTGATGCGGGGATGAACGTTCAGGATCTTAGCGGTAAGAAGCCCAATTTCGTATCGGACTTCCTCGCGACCGGAACGATCTCATGGACCAAGCCGATCAACAGCAACATGAACTTCATTGCAAGCGCGGATTACCGTTATCGCAGCAAGTACTCCACAGGTCAGGATCTCGATCCACAGGCATTGCAGGACGACCTGTTTTGGGTCAACGCGGCCCTTGGCGTTGAACAAGCCGACGGCAAGTGGGCCGTGCAGGCCTGGGTCAAAAACGCGACTGACGAGGAAGTATTCAATATCGTCTTCGATTCACCGTTCCAGGCGGGGTCATTCCATGCGTTTATTGAGGACCCGCGCACGGCCGGTGTGAACGCGATATTCCGCTTCTGACACTCTCGATGTTGTAAAAATTGATGCCCCGGTGGTTTAACTGCCGGGGCATCAGTTTCTCTAATTGCATCATAGTGCACAACGATGCACAGCTGACTCACACAAGCCTCACGCATTGGCAGCGGACTCAGCGCGCCCTGTTTGCCTGCGCGGTGAATTCGGGTTCACTGTTCCGTTATTATGGCGCCTCGGATGCGGGACTGACACGACATGCAAACAATCAATCGAAGCAGGATTTCAATCGCGTTTCTACTTCTGGCAGCATTACCGGTCATGGCGCAGGAAATCACATCGGCTTCCGAACAACGCATCGACTCGATCCTCGAGAAGATGACGGTCGAAGAAAAAGTGGACCTCTTGGCCGGCGTCGACTTTTTCTACCTGCGTGGCGTGCCACGCCTCGGCGTGCCCCGGATGCGGATGATCGACGGGCCGATGGGGGTGCGCAATGACGGTCCGGCAACCGCGTTTGCCGGTGGCATCGCGTTGGCCGCCACCTGGAATACGGCGCTGGCCGAACAGATTGGCGTTGAGTTTGGCCGCGATGCGCGTGCCAAGGGTGCGCATTTCCTGCTGGCGCCGGGCGTCAATATTTATCGCGCGCCCGTCATCGGGAGAAATTTCGAGTATCTCGGTGAAGACCCGTTTCTCGCAGGACAGATAGCCGTTGGTTTTATCAAGGGCGTACAGAGCCAGGGCGTAAGCGCTACCGTGAAACACTTGGCAGCCAATAATTCCGAGTTCGACCGCAACAACACCGATTCGATTGTCGACGAGCGCACGCTGCGCGAGATTTACCTGCCCGCTTTCGAAGCAGCCATCAAGGAAGGAAACGTCGGCGCCATTATGGATGGCTACAACCTGACAAACGGCGATTACATGTCGCAGCACAGCTATCTTAACAACGACGTGGCCAAGGGCGAGTGGGGCTTTGAGGGCGTGATCATGTCGG
Organism: Woeseiaceae bacterium; assembly: GCA_013001045.1. Lineage (GTDB taxonomy): Bacteria > Pseudomonadota > Gammaproteobacteria > Steroidobacterales > Woeseiaceae > UBA1847. The sequence continues at coordinate 9,110 of JABDNG010000001.1, forward strand.
ACTGGATCTCGACCTACGACGCGATCGGTATGGCGAACGGCGGACTGGACATCGAAATGCCCTATCCCACGCACTTCAATCGCGAGACCTTGCTCCCCGCGCTCGACTCCGGCGAGGTCAGTCTCGCGACGCTCGACGACAAAGTTCGTCGCATACTGCGCGTTGCGGAGCGATTTGGCTGGCTTGACCGCGAACAGCTCGACCTGTCGATTCCCCGGTTGAATGTGGCGGGCCGCCAGGCAGCGCTGCAGGGCGCCCGTGAAGGCATCGTGCTCCTGAAGAACGAGAACAGGCTGTTGCCGATCGACGGCGAGAAGGTCAAGACCATTCTCGTCGTTGGGCCGAACGTACACCCCGCCGTCGTCGGCGGTGGCGGCAGCTCGAAGACAGAGCCCTTTACCTCGGTCAGTATCCTCGAGGGCCTTGTCGAGATCGCCGGCGCCAATACGAAGGTACTGCACACTGAGGGCATTCCCTCACTGACCGACATGGTGCGCAGCACACAGTTTTCGACAGACGACGCAGGCACCGAGCCGGGTTTGCACGCTCAATACTTTGCGAGTGACGATCTTTCCGGTGAGGCCGTGATCACCCGGGTGGAACCTCGTGTCGAAATAGGCATCGGTCCGAACGGCCCCTTTTATCCGCCCGACACGGCTTCCGAGCGCTGGACGGGTTTCTACACCACGACCGATGGCGGCACGTTTGATGTCGTGGTCGCCGCTTCTGGCGACCGCGGGTTTTATTACCGCGTATTTATCGATGACGAACTCGTAATCGATTCCTGGGCAATTAATAAAGCCATCGTCGACTATGCAACGCTCGAACTCGCGGCGGGTACTCACAAAGTGGTCCTGGAACACCGAGGACGCCAGAAATGGCCCGGTGAGCGCCTGCAACTTGCGATTTCACGGCACGGCGAGCGTGTCTCTGACGTGGCGAAGTCGATGGCGGCGGACGCCGATGTCGTCGTCATTGCCGCGGGCTTCGATGAATCGACCGAGTCCGAGGGTGCGGACCGCACGTTTCGACTGCCGCCCGCGCAGGACGAACTCATCAATGCGATGGCCGACGCCAATAATAAGACGGTCGTGGTTATGACCTCGGGCGGCGCCGTGGATATGAATGCCTGGCTCGAACACGTGCCGGCACTGCTGCAGGCCTGGTATCCGGGTCAGGAAGGCGGTACCGCAATCGCGGAAATCCTGTTTGCTGCGGTGAACCCCTCAGGCCGCCTGCCCGCAACCTTCGAGCGACACTGGGAGGACAACCCTTCGCATGATTCCTATTACCCGGAGCCGGGCACGCTCAAGGTTCACTACGAGGAAGGTGTTTTTGTAGGCTACCGCGGTTTCGAGTCGAAAAGTGTCGAACCGCTCTTCCCTTTCGGCCACGGTCTTTCTTACACGGACTTCGAATACGGCAAGCTATCGATTTCGCCGGACAAGACGGACGACGGCAACGTAACTGTCAGTTTCGAGCTGACCAACACGGGCAGCCGCGCTGGCGCCGAGGTTGCACAATTGTACGTGGCCGACTCGCACAGTGATCTGCCGAGACCGCCTAAAGAGCTGAAAGGGTTTGCCAAAGTGGCCTTAGAGCCGCGCGAGACAAAAAGCGTGACCGTTAAACTGGATCGACGATCGTTCGCTTATTACGACGTCGGCGCCAGGGACTGGCGCGTCACACCGGGAACGTTCGAAATCCTGATCGGCCGGTCCAGCAAGGACATCGTGCTTAAGGGAAATGTGTCGTATACGAATTGAGGTCGGTAACGCAGCCTCATTAAGTCCGTAGCGTAAGTTCGATTTGTCGCACGTTAATCGTATCGGTTGTCAGCGCGCAAGTGTTAGTGCGCAACTCTCGACAAAAGAACGTCAATCTCCTTCTCGCTAGATAACCAGTCCGCTACAGGATCACCGTTCTGGAAGTTGCGCTTTTCTGCGCGATAATACGCCGCCGTCGCAATCATCTCGTGGCGTGAATCTGGAGAGACCTGGACAGCTTTTTGTCGGGAACCCTGTGAGCGCCGGGCGACTTTTTTGGAAGCTTTTCTGGCGCCTTTCTTCGCGGGCTTTTTTGCAACCTGCCTGGTGGCCTTCTTGCCCACCTTCTTGGCGACCTTCTTGGTCGCCTTCTTGGTGGCCTTCTTGGTGGCTTTCTTTCTCGCTTTCGCGGGTGATTTTGTCGTGCGGCTATTTGCCATGTGGTTCCTCCGGGCCTTCGTGTGCCCTGAATCAGATACTGTTGATGTAGCAAATAACGCAGAGCGATATCGATGTCAACATCTTGAGTCTGTCAGTGATATCGGCGACAACAACAAATGAACGATCGAAGCAGTCGCCTGCACAATTTGTGTGCAGGAAATTATCGTCTTGCACTCAGATTGCACATCCGACCGTCCTTTCCCTGATCGGAAGCACAATGAATCCTCGTTGTTACAGTTATCTGGCACGAACGCCGTGCTGGCATGAATCCTGCAGTGAACTCGTAGGCCGTATCAGACTGTACAGGAAGGTTGCTCATCGCCTATGCAAAGCATCGAATCAAACTTGCATGAATCGCCGTGGCAAACCGCGGAGCGAACCCGCGAGGTCCTGAGCCAGCGCTTCAATGACCGACTTCGTGTGATCGCAAAGCAATCAGTCACGTACTGGTTTAGCCAGGACAAGCTCGACAAGTTGCTGGCTCAATATATCAGCTCCCTGGAGGGCTGCGAATTGCTCTACGCCATTGATCAAACCGGCCGGCAAGTCAGTTCCAATATTCATTCGGCATCGGTAGACAGCAGTGCCTACGGACAGGATCTCTCCGATCGACCCTATACGATCAGCTTGTCAGTCCTGAGAAATGTCGCCTTTCACGGCGCATTTGCTTGTGACGCGTACGTGAGCAAGGCGACTCAGCGGCCCTGTGTCACCGTGATGTACGGAGTCACGTCGGGGATGTCCTTAATGGGCTTCATCGCAGCGGATTTCTACCCTGCACAAGAACAGTCACACTACTGACTTAAACCCCGTCTGCCCTGAGCGGCATGAGGCCCCAGGCATTCATGCTACGGACCTTGAGCACCGGATTCCTAAAGGTTGGCTTCAACGGGTTCTCCGCGGCAGTTCTTCTCCGGTGGCGCCCGCGAGCTCGGCCAGCTTCTGCCCATGCGTCATCATACGGCGCAAAGTGACTGCTTGGTCATTGTATCGCTTGGCGGGCCTCATCAATCCTTTGCTGCAGGATGTTCAGATCTGCTTCGCGCACATTCCGTCCAAGAAAGTTCTCTTTCCCGTGCTGCCGCGCGAGGATTAGATAACGTTGCGCTTCATCGGGCCTGCCGGCATCCAACAGCCAGACAATCTCCTGAAGTCGAATATCGATCTCCGGTTTCGCCTCATACGACAGGTCCAGCTGTTCCAGAGCGCCCGTCAGGTTGCCACTTTGTTGGTAGGCAACGCCTTTGAAATAATGCGCTGCGCCGCGCGACGCTGAAATTTTTGCCATTGTCGAATTGCGCAACAGGGCATCGAACAACTCGTCGATTTCCGCGAAACCAAAAGCATCGCAGGAACCAGCAGCGACATTAGAAAGCAATGGTCCGAGAAAACCAGCAATTTGTGTATCAAAGCTACTGTGCTCAAGAAACATCAATGTTGTGCGAACTTGATCATCGGTTGCCACATTAAGAAGGCAACTCAGATTGAGAATGCTTAGCCGGGTTGACGTGTGCTCTGGATATTTCGCCGCAAGACCCTGTTGTACCGCCAGCGCTTCCTGATACTGACCTCGAGAAATGTACTTGTTGGCGACATACTGCTGTGCGCGAAGCGAGTCTGGGTGCTCGACCAACGCCGTTTGCATGAGCCGGTCCTCGTTACCCCACGGCGCTGCGCTTTGCCAGGTAAGAAAGCATTCCATACTGATGAACATGATCAGGATCAGCGGAAATATCCGGCGCAGTTTCTGGCTGAGAAGCGGCAACAAGGAACAGATAGCGATCAAAGGTCCGAGGAGCGGCAGATAGTTGCGGTGTTCGAAGTAAAGCTCGAGTGAAATCGGACCCGCTTCGAAGCTATGGCCGACGAAGAACCAGAGGATGCCGAGACTGACCAGTGGCCATCGTTTGCGAGACCATGCGGCGAATGACACCAGTGCAGCGATAACTAGAAAGCTGATCAATGTGATAGCGGGATCGAGCAGTCCTTTGGAGACGGCATAGTCGTCGTGAAATATGCCGAGCCCGGATAACTGCGGAAAGACGATCTGGCGCAAGTAGTCGACCACGACCACGGCCTGCGTCAGAAGCCGCTCGTACAGTGTGAAGTCGCGAATCTCGAAACTCTGCATGAGTTGGCCCCAGCCCCACGCCAGGTAGGCGATCAAGACAATCAATGGCATGGCAAGCACGGCAATCAACGCAGGTCTGTGCCGCCCCTCAAGGCGAATCGAGCCGAATACAGTCAGTTCGATTACAAGTGCATAGAATGGCAACAGGATTCCGGTTTCTTTGCTTAGCAGCGCCAGCGCGCCACAAATACCCATGCCGGCGATTATCCATGTCCATCCGCGCTGCGGCTTCGTCGGCAGATAACTCCGACCGCGCATGTAACAAAGCAGCCCCGCCAACGTAAACAGACCGCCGAGCTGTGTCATGCGCTGAACAATGTAGGCGGTTGTCGATACCAGTAACGGATGCAGCAACCACAATGTGGCGCATAGCAACGCGAGGTTCTCAGCAGTTTCTCGCGTGTAAACGGTCGAAAAAATGAGCCGGGTCAGAGAAAACACCAATAACCCGTTGACCAGATGAATGAGGAGGTTGGTGATACGAAACGGTCGTGGGTCGGTTGGCCAGGTTTGACCGTTGAGTGTGAAGCTGGCCAGGCTCAAGGGGCGACCCAGGGGGCTTGACTGTGCGCTCGTTATGAATTCTATGTACTTGTCTGTCGAAGTCAGTCCGCCACGATCGCCCAGGAGTTCGAGGTTCGGGATGTCATCAAAAAGAAAAGGCCCGTTAAGCGAAGGCCAGTAACATAGTACGGTTAGCAGAAGCGCGGCGATCAATCCGGCCAGGATTCCAGTCCGATGACGGTGGTTTGTTGAAACGTCTCGAAGGATCTGCACGAATTTCCAGTTGGTCGGGGACGACTTTGTTTCAGATGTCGAACTATACCTGTATGCCCCGATTCTTGTTAATGCACCTGCCAGCCCTCATCCTCTACGCACAGACCTTCGGCGACATCCCGACTCGCAACCCGCACATCCATTCTCGGAAAACCGACGGCGTGTTTCGGCCCTCCGGCAACTTACGGGTATTGCCGCCACTGCCGAATGCAGCGCCCCGCAACCTGCGGCGCCACCGGGTGTTGGGTGTCTTCTGGATTAAGAGGGCATACCCGATGCCGGACTCGAAACACGTATGCTCAAGTAGCGTTATTCCGGTTTCTCGATGCACAGCCGAATCCGCACCGCAGCCGACGATGCTGCAGGCCGGCAGCACCTCGCCCTCTGAATGATCCGCTATCCGTTAGGCTCGCGAAGATGCGCCACCACTGCGAAGAGAAGGCTTGCGCGAGACATGATTAGTTGGTGCGATCGATAAGGTACTATTCGGTCTTGCCCGAAAGCCGATCGGCTGCCTCGGATCATATGAAATATGATGGAGTCCGTTTTTCGTGTCTACAGGAAATCAAGATCCACTCGTAACGATCGGCATGCCGATCTACAACGAGGAGCGTTTTTTGCAGCACGCTCTGGATTCGCTGCTTGCACAGGACTACGAGAACATTCAGATCCTGATTTCTGACAATGCATCGACAGATTGCAGCGGAGACATAGGCCGCAAGGCAGCAGAAGACGATAGCCGCATTATTTATACCTGTACCGAAGAGAACATTGGCGCCACCGGGAATTTTCGGCGTGTCGCAAGCATGGCTGAGGGAAAATATTTCATGTGGGCGGCCGGACACGATGAATGGTCGAGCGATCTGATCTCGGCAAGTGTTGCTGCTCTCGAAATAAACAGCTCTGCATCCATTGCATTCGCGCACTCACGATGGATGGGCGAAACAGGCGAAGACGATGGTGGCGACATCGATTATCCGGACACCCGGGGCAAGAGCCTGCTCGGGCGCTTCTTTACGGTGTTCTGGGGCAGTATGCACCCAGTGCTTAGTCTGATGCGAATGGACTACCTGCGCCAAACCAGGAGTATGCAGGGCTTCGCTGGTGCTGACCTGGTTCTATTGTTGGACATGGTCCTGATGGGCGACTTTGTGCATGTACCGAACGCTTGGTGGCGGCGCCGTAATGTACGCAGCAAAGAAAGTCATCGCCAGAGAATGAAGCGCTACACAGGCGCGGAATTCGGACAAGCGAAATCAACGCTGGACCGCCGCTTTCCGCTCTTGCGACTGCCTGCCTCATTGATGGCCACTATCTGGAATTCTCGACACTCATTGTTGCAGAGAATCATCTTGCTGCTGGCTCTATTGCCGCTAATGCCTGTCCGTTACATCGTCGGTGTTCGCAAAGCAAACAAGAACAGTCAGCAATGAAAAGTAAAATCGTCAATGGTCTAAAACTCCTGTTCACACCGGTGGCGTTCGCGTTTCTTATCTATTTTGCGTGGCAGTCCAGAGATGAGCTGGCGGAGTTGGTCAGAAATGCTTCACTTGCCTATTTGGGTTTTGCGGCTCTGGTATGGGCTGCATTGCACGCCGTATCTCCGCTGCTGGCTGTCGTTGTTTTCGGCGGTTGCGGCTCAAAGATCAGTTGGCAGCAGGCGTTCGAAACACACGCGGCTCGTTTACCGGCGCGCTACTTGCCCGGCGGAATCTGGCACACGGTTGGGCGAGTGATGGACTACCGCGAACAGGGCGTCGCCGGTCGCCATTTGAGTGCCTTCGTCATTCTGGAGAATGGGCTGGCTGCCGTGATAACTCTGGCTATTGGCGGTGCAATCGTATTTTCCATGCGCGGTGCGGACCCGCTGGGAACTATCGCAGGCCTGGCTAGCTTAGCAAGTTTGGCCGCATTGCCGCTGATGATCTATGCGATCAACTCACGGGTGTTGCAGCAGCCGGAAGGCCTGTCGCACAGCGCCTTGCTCAATAGCGGGTCCATCGTGGTCGTGTTCTGGCTCGGTGCGACCGTGGCCTTCTTGCTCTATCTCAAGGCGTTTGGGGCATCGACAGGTAATTACTCGCTCGTCGAAATGGCAGGTATCTATCTGTTCTCGTGGGGCGTCGGTTTCGTATCGATTTTCGCACCCCAGGGCATCGGCATCTTTGAAGTAGTGGCGAGCGAGCTGATGGACAGCCCCATTGGCTTGATGGGGTTCGCAGCGCTTATCGCGGGTTTTCGCGTTGTGGTTCTGATCGCCGACATTTCCGTCTGGCTGATCTATCTGGCAACGCGCCGCTCTGACTAGACTACTTGCGCTTGATCCAGGCGTCCGGCCAATGAGTGATATTCGTGCCGAGGTCACTTTCGTTGAACGGCCACTCAGGTTGCTCGATAACGAACTCAGGATGCGTTGCCACGAATTCATGTGCCGCCGTTGCCGGATTGTCTTCCTTCCATTCTGATTCTCCGCGCGGGCCATCGTAAACCCACTTCATCACACCGTCTGTCGCGACAATGTAGGAGCCCGGCGTGACCAAATGCTGATAAGCGGCGAGTTCTTTCGCTACATGGTCTCGTGTGTGATTTGAATCGAGGATCACCAAAACGGTCTCGGCATCACCGACCGCATCGTCAACCTGCGACACGATTTCAGGTGCTGACGAGTCGCCCTCGATCATCGTGATGTACTCGTAAAGCTCATGTGCCTCTATCGCGTCGCGATTATGTTGGCGGATCTCAATGTCGATGCCGACGATGCGACCCTTACCCATGGCCTTGCAGAGGCTGGCGTAGAAAATCAGTGAGCCACCATGAGCGATGCCCGTCTCTACAATGATATCCGGTTTAAGGCGGTATATGACTTCCTGCGTGCGCAGCATATCTTCGGGAAGTTGAATAATCGGACGACCCATCCACGCGAATGTGTACGAATATTTCATTTGCCAACCGAGGCGCACCCACTCCAATGAGGCGATGTCGAATGCTTCGCGGCTGTATAAGTCCATGCTCTTAACCTCGCCTGCATCTTCAATTATCAGTAGCGCGTTGTCGTTGTCGATCGTCAGTTTCACGTAGTGCTCCGTATCAATTGTTCATTACCGATCGTTCAGTCGGCCTGTTTTCGCCACCAGGCTATGGTGTCGTCGATAGCCGAGTCCAGATCGTATTCGGGCGTCCAGCCGACGGCATCGGTTAGTTGCGAATTATCAGCGGTAATTCTCTGTGGATCATCCGGGCGGCGTGGATAGCGGCCGAAATCGACGCGATCCGTTGCGTCGAGCCTGCTGGCGATGCGCTCGACAAGCTCCCCGAGTGTCATGTCCTGGCCGGACGCGATATTGATATCGCCCTCAAAATCGGAATCAAGCGTCGCGACCATAGCGCCCGCGACATCGTTTACGTACATGAAGTCACGAATCAGGCTTCCGTCGCTGCATTTTGCTCGATTACCGCTCAGTAGAGCATTGATGACAGCAGGAACGAGGCGCTCTCTACGTTCGTGAGGGCCGAACGAGAAAAACACGCGCGCCCACGCAACCTGCAAATCGTTTGTTTTCGCGAGTTGGTAAGCCGCGTCGCGAAAGGCGAGCTTGGTTTTGCTGTACAAAGACATCGCGCGCAGTGGCGTGACATTCTCGACGCAATGTCCGTCTGTCCAATCGTACTCTGCACAGGTACCTGCGAGAACGGCGCGCTTGCCACCGTGTTGTACAAAAGACTCCAGTAGATGCTCGCTTGCTGTCAGCCACTCCGTATTCTGCGGCGACTCCCAGTAGGCGCCAGGCTCAGTGATCCAAGCGAGGTGAATCAGGTGGGATGCTGCGACATTCTCGACAAGTGCGTCAACGGCCGCTTCGACCAGCAAGTCCGCCGCGTGCCAAACAACACCTTTGCGGTTTTCGTGTGCGCCGCGTGATACGGCATGCACCTCAAATCCTTTGGCGACCAGATCGTCCACCATGTGTCGCCCGATATAACCACCAGCACCCGTGAGCAACACTCGCTTCAAGCTACGTAGTCCTCATAGTCGCGATCACGGTCGGAGATAACCAGTGGCTGCATGGGCCATTTGATGCCGAACTGCGGGTCATTCCAACGTACACCGCACGCAGCTTCGGGCGCGTAGGTGCCGCCGATCTGATACTGAACGTAGCTGTTGTCCTCGAGCGTGATAAAGCCATGTGCCACGCCTGCCGGTACGTACAGCATGCGCCGATTGGCGAGCGACAACTCCGCAGCAAACGTCTTGAGATACGTCGCTGAGTTGGGACGCAGGTCGACAAGGGCGTCGAAGATGAGGCCGCCGATGCACATGACGAGTTTCGTCTCCTGGTGTGGCGCCGCCTGGTAGTGCATGCCGCGCAGCGTTCCTCGACACGCGTTGAACGATACGCTGCATTCCGACAAATTATTGTCCAGGCCGAGGGCGCAAAATTTTTCGTCCGATCGAGTGCGCGCGAAATACCCACGCTCATCTTCAAGCGGTTGCCACTCAATGAGATATGCGCCGTCTATGTCGGTCGAAAGAAAATTCATTCAAGAATCCTGAGCTCAGGAATAGGTACAACGCACTGGCCGCCCCAGTCTTTAATATGACTCATCTGCTGCACGATCTCATCCTGTAAATTCCAGGGCAGGATCAACACGTAATCCGGTTTCGTCACAGCAATGTGCTCGGGCGCGTGTACGGGTATATGAGTGCCGGGCAGCAAATGGTCCTGTTTGTACGGGCTTCGATCAACCGTGTACTGAATAGAGTCCGGTCCAATGCCACAGAAATTGAGCAATGTATTGCCTTTTGCCGGTGCGCCGTATCCAACTACGGATTTGCCGTCGCTACGTGCTGCTTCGAGAAAGGCCAACAAATCGTCTTTGACCTTTGCGACCCTCTCGGCGAAATTCTGGTAACCGGACAATGAGTCCAGACTCGCCTGGCGCTCATCATTCAGGACCCTCTCGACGGCTCCGGTGGTCGCTTGTTTTCCGTCCGGATGCTGTGCGAACACACGCAGCGACCCACCATGCGTTTTCAGCTCTTCAACGTCAAATACTTCGAGACCATGGTGTCGGAAGATTCGTTGTACAGATATTAGTGACAAGTAAGAAAAATGTTCGTGATAGATCGTGTCGAATTGCGTTTGCTGAATAAGTTTAAGAAGGTGAGGAAACTCCATGCTCAGCACGCCGTTCTTGCCCAGTACGATCTTCAACCCGCCGACGAAGTCGTTAATGTCCGGTACGTGCGCCAGAACATTGTTGCCGACTAACAGGTCACAGGTTCGACCATTGTCACGCAGCCGTTTGGCTAAGGCGACGCCGAAGAATTCATCAATCGTTTCGACTCCTGCCCTTCTTGCGACTTCGGCAACGTTGCTCGCGGGCTCGATGCCAAGAACCGGGACACCGCGTTCCACGAAGTACTGCAGCAAATAGCCGTCGTTGCTGGCAACCTCCATAACCAGCGAGTCCGAGTCAAGTTTAAATCGCTCAGCAGCACTTTCTACGAAACGCTTCGCATGTGCCAACCAACTATCAGAATAGGACGAGAAGTAGACGTAGTCGCTAAAGATCTCATCAGGCGACTGAAATTCTTCGAGCTGTACGAGAAAGCACTCACTGCAAACAAAGGCATGCAATGGGTAGAGCGGTTCTTTTTCATTCGCCTGGTTCGGGTTGACGAAAGCATTGGAGATCGGCGACAGGCCGAGGTTGACAAACTCGTGTTCGAGCGGAACCCCGCAAAATCGACACATTGAGGCCATTAACTGAGGCCCTTACCGTTTTCGTAATTGGAAATTTGATTTTCTGTCAGCGCACGAACGTCATCGCCGCGTTGAAAAGATCGATACCAGTCGACAGTCCACGATAGCGCCTGTTCGAGGTTCATTCTTGGCTGCCAACCGAGGCGGCCCTTCGCCTTTTCGCAATTCAGTCGCAAGAAACCGGCCTCATGCAGTTGCTCTGGGTCCGCAGTGCTCGACCAGCTGGCCGCCCCGCCCCAGAGTTCGACCACTCGATCGGCCAACCACTCGACGGGTTTTGCGTCCGCGTCGTCGGGACCGAAGTTCCAGGGTTCAGCGTACTCCGAGCTTTTCTCGTGTAAGCGCTCGGCCAGTAGCATGTAGCCGTACAGCGGTTCGAGGACATATTGCCAGGGTCGAGTCGATGCCGGATTGCGGATAGATACGGCGTCACCCGACATGAATGAGCGCATCATGTCCGGTAGCAAGCGGTCTTCCGCCCAGTCGCCACCGCCAATGACATTGCCTGCTCTGGCGCTTGCGACGGCGAAAGAGAACGAACGTCGGTATGCAGCCGTAACCAGTTCGGCGCAGCCCTTGCTGCTCGAGTAAGGGTCGTGACCGCCCAATGGTTCATCTTCGCGGTAGCCTTCGTCTCGCTCCAGATTCTCGTAGCACTTGTCTGTCGTGACATTAACGACCGCACGAACTGCGTCGCAGTTACGTGCGGCTTCGAGAATGTTGACAGTTCCCATGACGTTGGTGCCGAATGTTTCAACGGGATCTTCGTAAGACGGTCTTACGAGTGACTGCGCGGCCATGTGGACAATGATCTCAGGTCGAAAGTCGTTTACGAGGCTGCTTACTTGGTCGAGATTGCGAATGTCACCTGTTTCCGATCGCATGCCATTGGCAATGTTCGCCAAAGCGAACAGGCTGGGGTCGGTTGTTGGAGAAAGAGCGAAGCCGGCAACATCGGCGCCAAGCCGCTGTAACCAGATTGAAAGCCAGCTACCTTTAAAACCGGTATGGCCAGTGACGAGTACGCGTCTGTTATTCCAAAACGCCGGACTCAGCTCCAAATCTTCCAAGGTGCCTCCCCGTCATTCCAGGCGTTTCTCAATAGACGCAGCTCGTGCAGCGTATCAACACATTGCCAGTAGCCATCGTGCACATAGGCCTGAAGCTGGCCGTCGGCCGCGAGTGTTTCGCAGGGCTCTCGCTCCCATGGCATATCATCTGACTCAACTCGATCGATCGCTTCGGGTTCGAGTACAAAAAAGCCGCCATTGATATAGGAGGTTGCTTCTGCCGGCTTCTCTGCGAATTTGGTGACGCTGTTTCCGTTCATCTGCAATATGCCGAACTTGGAGGGTGGCTGCACCGCGGTAACCGTGGCGAGCTTTCCGTGCGCGCGGTGAAATGCAACGAGCTTCGAAACATCTACGGTTGAAAGGCCATCGCCATAGGTGAAAATAAAGGTCTCGCCGAGATGTTCGCGGAGCTTCTTCAGGCGCCCGCCGGTCATCGTGTCCTGGCCGGTGTCGACGAGCTCGATCTTCCAGTTTTCCGGGATCGCGCCCTGACGCTCGGACTTGCCAGTGGAAAGGTCGATGCGGAGATCCGAGACGGTATCGGCGTAGTGCATGAAATATCGCTTGATAACGTCGCCTTTGTAACCCAATGCGACAACGAAGTCGTTGTAGCCCTGCTCGGAGAATGCCTTCATCAGATGCCACAGCAATGGACGGCCACCGATTTCGATCATCGGCTTCGGTAGAATCTCGGTTTCCTCTGAAAGCCGGGTGCCGTAGCCGCCAGCAAGAATCACAACCTTCATTGCACTTTGTCCTTCACACTATCGCCCGACCGAATTATCCCTTTATACGCAGTGTGAAGCTATGGACACGTCACATTTTTCTCCTAAATTAACGACTTACGTCGAGAGGGCCCTGTGAACCGCTATGAATTCCTGTATGCGTTCGTTTTGTTGCTTGTCGCGCTCGCGCTGACCAATACGGCTAGGCGCGTCATTCCGAGTATTGCCGACGAAATTTGCTAAAGTTTGGCGCATAACAGAATAACCTGATCGGTGCGTCGTGGGAATTTGATGAAAAAGAGCAAAGCAAATCCTGGAGAACATTCAAATTTACTCTATGAAGTCGAGCAGCTGCCTGTTTTCCAAAACAGGATGTATGACGCTCAAGGAGAAGCAATCAACTGCCCCAAGGGAGATATTCGTCTTGTTGAAGACGCAAAAACGGGGCTTGTTTACAACGCGAGTTTTAGGCCTGAGCTAGTTCGGTATGACCATCATTATCAAAATGAGCAAGCCGTCAGCGCGGCATTTCGCTCGCACCTCGAAACAGTTATTCAGATCATTTCGAGCTCGATGGGACGCAAGTCTATTATCGAAGTTGGGTGCGGGAAAGGATATTTTTTGGAAATGTTGCTGGCGGATGGATTCGATGCATGGGGATTTGATCCGACCTATGAAGGCACGAATTCTCGTGTAATCAAACAAAACTTTTCTCCCCACTTTGGCATCCAGGCTGATGGATTGGTACTTCGTCATGTGCTTGAGCACATTCAAGACCCGGTCGGATTCTTAATGGGGTTGAAGGACGCCAATGGTGGCGGAGGTAAGATTTACATTGAAGTTCCGTGCTTCGATTGGATCTGTGAGCAACGCGCTTGGTTCGATATTTTTTATGAGCACGTAAATTATTTTCGAATATCCGACTTTAATCGAATGTTTGACGTGGTTTTCGAGAGCGGTCTTCTATTCGGAGATCAATATCTCTACGTAGTTGCCGACCTTTCCAGCATCAAGTATCCCGAATTGGATGACAACACACGAGCCCAGATTCCAGATAACTTTATGAGTAGTCTAACGGACAGTTACGGGTTAGAACCGAGCGACGAGGTCGTAGTCTGGGGCGGTGCGTCTAAGGGCGTTATATTTTCCTTATTGAAGCAACGCGCGGGTCTGGATATTCGCACGATTATTGACATCAATCCTGCGAAGCATGGAAAGTACCTTCCGGCATCCGGGCTACAGGTGCACGCACCGGATAAGGTCCTGCCGGGACTTGATAGTAAATGCAAAATTTTGGTGATGAATTCGAACTATTTGCAAGAAATAAGAACTATGACGGCCAATAAATTTGAATATGTAAGCATTGACAATAGGTGACGATTGCCGGGTCGGACCATTGTATCTGGCTGATTTCGCTACATACGTTTATTGAAACATCGCATTTCAGACCGTTAATGTGACCATTCCGATATCAAAAAGGCCATTTAGCGAAACATCCAGCTTCGTACCCGTCGGATCTTCCGTCAGGGTGTCGCTTGGCACATCACGCACCGGGAGCCAGCCTGGACGGAGGTCGTGGTCTGTGCTGATGAGGCCTATCTCTGCGCATTGAAATCCGCCATTGGCGTGAGGGGCTTGCATCGTCGACTATCAAACCATGGTGAGCTGAAAGTGCTGCAGGAGTCTACCGGCGCTTATATCGCCGAAGCGACGGCAAAACCGTAAATTAAGGCGGTTCTTACGCCTACTCGGGCACAAAAGGCATTGTTAATCAGCGAGTTATAGTGGTCCGACCCGGGGATTTGAACATAATCTGTACCGCGCCAACGTACTTTCCCGCCTTTGATCATTGGTTTAGACTTAATGCTCAGATCCCCCAAAAAAACTCTCAAAAAAGTTGTGGGTCCCGTGTAATGATTTCCCTTCGACAGATCTGCATCGGCCGTTTCGTCCGTGTATTCATAGTTGCCATAGTCGCGATTGGCTATGCAGGTAGTGCCGCAGCGACCGGAAAGGCGCCGGTCAGCAATGACGACAGCGCGACGGTGCAGCGTGGCGGAACAGTTTCCGTTTTGGACAGTGGCGAAGCGAGCGTTCTCGCCAATGACTTTGATCCCGAGGACGATTCCCTCACTGCCTTTCTTACGCGAAACCCGACGCGGGGCATACTGACTTTCAACAGAGATGGAACGTTCATTTATCGCCATGACGGCAGCTCCAATAACGATGACGAATTTCGGTATCGCGCATTCGATGGGCGACGCTTCTCGAAGGAGGCGAAGGTAAGAATTCTGATTACGTCAGGAGAACCCGTTGCGCCGGAGATTGTTGGACAAAGCGACGTGACCGTGCCCGAGGATGGGTCTGTGGAGATCGGGCTACAAGACCTCGAGGTTGTCGACCCCGACAACGACTATCCGCAGGATTTCACGCTGGAGGTCAACGACGGAGATAATTACACGAGAATTGGCACGACGATTTCTCCGATCGCTGATTTTAACGGCCAGCTGACGGCAGCGGTTCGTGTAAACGATGGCACCAACTTCAGCAACTATTTCGATTTGCTCATCGTTGTAACACCGCAAAACGATGCACCGTTCGTCGTCAGTCCGGTACCGGATCAGGAAACGATCGAGGGTGATGAATTCATTTTGTCCCTCGCCGAGCATTTTGATGATATCGATGACGGAGACAGTCTCAGCTTCAGCGCTCAGGGTCTACCGTCGAGCGGCACTTTTGTACTGGACGCAGACTCAGGGCTTCTTCGCGGCACGGCGATTCGAGCCGACGCACAGGATGCGCCTTATGCGGTGCGCGTAACCGCCACGGACTCGGCCGGTGCCAGTGATGCCCTCACATTCGCGTTAATGATCTTCCCGAATAACAACGCCGATATCGCAATCTCCAGTCGTGTCACACAGAACCCGACTATGCTCGGAGAGCAGTCATCTTGGAGCATCGACATCGAGAACCGCGGACCTGCACAACTCGCCGAGGGCGAGCTGGTTGGTTCCTGGACAACCAGCGGTCCGATGATGTCGCTTGACGCACCCGCTGGCTGCACGATCGAATCCAATAATTCCTCGACGCCGGGATTGCGATGCCCTCTCACGCAATTGCCGGCCGGAACTTCTTTATCGTTCGATGTTCAGGGAATGCAGGATGGCGACGGTGACAATACGCTTATCGCTGCAGTAGTTGCCGACGATCCTGTCACTGACAACAACGTTACGATAGTCAGCTCACAGGTAACGATCGCGTTCAGTGAAGGTCCAACGCAAATATTGAATCAGGCAGGTGCGGATCTCGGGGCCGCCGACTTTAATTCCGATGGCCTGCTCGATCTTGTCGCGAGCGATAATCAGACAGTCATGTACTTGAATTCGGGCAATCGTTCGCTGCCGGCGACGGGAACAACTATAGGCAGCGGTGGTTCGCAATTAGCGATCCTGGACTGGAATGGGGACGGTGAGCACGACGTGGCCGTGGCTGGACCATCGGCAAGTGCCGTGCAAGTCCACCTCGGTGATGGAACCGGTACGTTTGCAGATTCTATCCAGATCTCTACACAGGTTCAGGGCGAAATTAGCTCGCTGTCAGGACTCGATATTGATGCTGATGGCACGTCCGAACTCGCAATAGCCGGTACATTCGGCGCGTTGATAGCTCGAAATCAGGTAACGGGACAGACGCGAATCGATCCCCTGCCTGGTGGCGCAATATTGGATATGGCCGTGATGGATCTTGACCAGGATGGCTTTCCGGATCTTGCAGCAGTCGCCGCCGATGACCGTGCGGTGCGGCTGCTTCGCAACTCGGGGAACGGGACATTTGTCGTACAAGATTCAATTGGAGAGGGTTCCGTAGCCCGGGTGAGCGTGGCAGATCTCGACAATGACGGGTCGTCGGATTTGTTATTGGCAATCGATGGCGACGACCTAAGCGCACCGCACATCAAGTTGATGCTCAGACAATCGGACGGTACTTATATCGTTTCGAACACGCTGGGCGCCTCGACGGTCAGTGAACTGGTCACCGGAGACATCAACGGGGACGGTCGACTGGATATCATTGCGGTCAATGAATCCGGCGTACATCAAGTGTATGTCGCAAGTCCCGGCGCGCAATACAGGCTCGACGCCGAGCAGATAGTCAGCCCCAACATGCAGACGGGAATGATCGTCGACTTCAACGATGATGACTCGTTCGATCTGATTCTAGCTGGGGTCGTCGCCGGTACAGTGGAACTTCACGCCAACAACGGTATCGGCCGCATGGGGCTCGGCGACAGGACGGCTCCCGATATCACCCTGTTGGGTAACGCTGAAGTATCCGTGCCCTCAGGCACTCCTTTCGTCGATCCGGGTGCGA
The DNA here is from genome assembly GCA_013001045.1 of Woeseiaceae bacterium. Taxonomy (GTDB): domain Bacteria; phylum Pseudomonadota; class Gammaproteobacteria; order Steroidobacterales; family Woeseiaceae; genus UBA1847. The sequence goes on from JABDNG010000001.1 coordinate 26,159, forward strand.
CTGCGGTGGATGACATCGACGGCAATCTGACAGATGCGATTACGACCTCCGGGAGCGTGAATACGAACCTCGTCGGCACCTATACAGTCACTTACTCCGTGTCGGATCGAGCCTCCAACACGAGCCAGGTAAGCCGCAAGGTATCTGTTGGCGTAAATCAAGGCACCGGCGGCGGCGGCGGCGGTATGCTCTCGGCTTTCACCTTGATCCTGTTGCTGATGATCGCGTCAATATTCACGCGATCCGGCAATAGTTTGCGTTGGCCCCCATTGCCGGGTCGGACCGATGTATCTGGCTGATTTCGCTACATACGTGTATTGAAACATCGTATTTTAGACCGTTAATGTGGCCATTCCGACATCAAAAAGGCCACTTAGCGAAACTGCATGCCTCGTGCCCATCGAATCTTTTGTCAGGGTGTCGTTTGGCACATCACGCACAGGTGCCATCAGAAGTCCTTTTTGCTGAAGTTCGCAAGAGACAGAAAGCGGTGGCGTCACTGGTTATTCGTGGCGCAGCGGCGTTTTGATTTATCGGTGCTGAACTACATCGCGACATCCAATCATGTGCATTTGCTGATACTTGACCAGGGCAACGGTGAGATTCCGGCGGCGATGCAGCTCATTGCCGGCCGTATCGCCCAAGAGTTCAATCGACGCAAGCATCGACATGGGGCTTTTTGGGAAGATCGTTACCACGCCACGGCCGTGCAGACAGACCAACATCTCGCACAGTGCATGACCTACATAGATCTCAACATGGTACGTGCGGCTGCTGTAACTGTTCCGGGTGAGTGGGATGTGAGTGGTTACTCTGAAATTCAGTGTCCATGGAAAAGAAAAGGAGTGATTGACTTTCCAACGCTGTGCCAACTATTGAATGCGCGGTCCATGCAGCACTTGGCGCAACAGCGAATGCAGTCTGTGCAAGCAGCCATGCGCTCCACACGGCGGGAGCCAGCCTGGACAGAGGCCGTTGCCGTGGGTGATGAGGCCTATCTCCGCGCATTGAAATCCGCCATTGGCGTGAGGGCCTTGCATCGTCGACTATCAAATCATGGTGAGCTGAAAATGCTGCAGGAGCCTGGCGGCTCTTATATCGCCGAAGCGACGGTGAAACCGTGAATTAAGGCTGCTATTACGGCCAATCAAGCGTAAAAAAGACTGTTAATCAGTAACTTGTAGTGGTCCGACCCGCGGATTGCAAGGCTGTACGGCCAATCAAGCGTAAAAAAGACTGTTAATCAGTGACTTGTAGTGGTCCGACCCGCGGATTGCGGATTGCGACCCGCGGATTGCGCGGTAAGGTATTCATTCAACAGGAATTTCATAACGTCAGGAGTCTTGTCAATGTACATACCAAAGAAATGGGTGCGAGCCTCCGGAACCGGCCGGTTGCCTGACGGTCGTCAGTTCCCTACTTCCGCATGGGGCTGGGGAGACGATGACCGTACAGCAAGTAGTAAAGCCAAAAAGCGCTTGCAGAATTTGCTCGATAGGCTGCGTCGCGGCGAACCATTTCCCGAAAAGTACACGTACGACGATCGTCCGGTTCGAGAAGAGATTCTCGAGGTCATCGGAGCAAACGCAGACAAAGCGGACGCAGTAGTGACACGTAACCGTCATGGTGTGCAGGTGCTCAATACGGCCCGACTGTTATTTCTGGATATCGACTTTCCGCCGTTTAGTGGGATTCAACGACTGCTGGCGAAGATTGGGTTGGGGCGCGACCGGTCTGAGGAGAGCGTGCTGACCCGGTTGAGAGAAACTCTGCAACAATACTCGCGGGCCACTTTCAGAATCTACCGTACTGCCGCGGGCCTGCGCGTGATGGCCATAGACCGTGACTTCAAACCTACCGGCTCGGAAGCGGCGGAGCTTATGAAAACAACAAACACCGACCCGCTTTTCATCAAGCTCTGTGCCGTTCAAGACAGCTTTCGGGCGCGACTTACACCAAAACCCTGGCGCTGTAATAGCTCATCTCCCCCGGTTGAGTATCCTCGTGGCAATGACGCTAGTCGGCGACAATTCGAGTCGTGGTTAGGCGACTACGAGAAAGCCTGCGACGGCTACGCAACCTGTAGCTACCTGGAAACCGTGGGTAACGGCAGACCTGCGGGTTTTGCCCGAGCTTCCATCGAGCTGCATGACCGCATGACACGATGCAATGACTCACTTCCGTTAGCGTAAATAGGCGGTATTCTCAACCCAACGCTACCGTGAGTTACATGCCAAGAGCTATTCCAAGGCCCATCACAAAACCGAATACCAGTCCTGCCATTGCCTGTGCGATATAGGCATACAACGCCCACTTAGCCACTGTTTTCGTCTTATCCAGTTTCACTGCCAGTCCTGTGTCCTGTTCACTTGTAGCCAGCGTCCTTGCACTTCTTTTTGTCCGGTTTACCGTTGGGCTTTAGGAACGGGCATCCTTCATTGTTGTTGCCGGACGCGTCGCTGCCACCCATGCTTCCGGAGGATCCGCCTCCCGAAGAGCCTCCACTCGAGGTACCGCCGTCGGAAGAACTTCCGCCCGAGGAGCTGCCGTCCGAGGAACCGCCACCCGAGGATCCATCGCCGGAGGAACTGCCGCCCGAGGATCCGCTGTCAGATGAACTGCTTCCCGAGGAACCGCCGCCCGAGGAACCGCCGCCCGAGGATTCGCTGCTTGATGTTCCGTCAGCCGACGCGCCGCTACCCGCGGACTCGCTGCTGCTGCCACTCACGGACACGCCATTGGCACTGACATCGCCGATGTCGGCCATCGTTCCGTCGTTGCGGCACTCCGGAGGAACGTGCGTGGACTTGCCCGACACAAGCTGGCATTCCCAATTCAGGCTGGAGCCGCTGCCGGCACCGATGCTCGGTACGAGCTGCAGGAGCGGCTCTGTCGAGGCGCCGGTGTTGCGAGTCTGCAGCACGATCGATCCATTTTCGGCTATCTGCAGGTTTGCGCAATAGCGCGTCTGCGAGAACTGGAAGTCGACGCCACGACCGAAAACCTGCGATTCCGTTACGACGACCTTCGGGACTGACGCGAGGCTAATGCACTCTGTGACTTTGGCCCGGACGCTGTAGCCGTGATACGACGGGATCGCCACGGCCGCCAGGATGGCTATTATGGCGACCACGATCAGGATCTCGATCAGGTTGAAGCCTTCGGTCTTGCTGTGTTGCTGTTGCATTGAAACTGCCTGATCGTTGAATAAAACACGCGATACTGCAGTCAGAGTACGAAATACGGGCTGTGGAGGACGTGCGACAGGTCACGAAATCAATCGTTCGACGAATCAAGGCCCGACGCCGCGATAGAATTTCCTATCCTTCGGCGCTCGAGGCGACCGCTGCCGCAGCGCTTCATCATCAGCGACAGCCGCCGAGCCTCATCTACATGCAGCCGGACTCTCGCCTTCCAGATGAGGCGATCACGTTTCTGGGAGACCGTCACTCCTTCCAAACCTATCGAAGTCCAGATCTTCAGCTTAGCTTCAGCATGCCTGCGGCTTAATCAACCGGCACAAACATCAAAGGCGTGTTATTCGCTATAAGGAGATAGCTATGATTCATCACAAGCAACAAACGGTGCCGGGGTTAATTCTAACTACATTACTGTTATCGCCGCTCGCGCAGGCAGAGACCGGCCCTTATGTCGGCGCAAGCTTTGGCTCGTCACATTTTGACGAGGATTTCAGCGGCCTCAATGTTGACTCGGACACCAACGCTTTTCGCGTTATCGGCGGCTTTCAGCTCGGTGACTACTTCGGCATCGAGGCCGGCTACCACGATTTTGGTGACTTCTCAGAGAGCATCGATTTCGGCGGATTTTCGAGCGTCACGACAGTCTCCGCCGATGGCTGGACTCTCGGCGGAACGCTGGGTTTGCCGTTGAATAAGCAGTTCTCGCTGTACGGGCGCGCCGGCGTATTTTTCTGGGACGCCGACGTAGACATTGACGGTTTTTCGATCGACATTCCGGCCGACGAAAACCCGTATTACGGCGGCGGCGCGAAAGTCGACGTCACCTCGAACCTTTCGCTGGTCGGTGACTGGACGCACTATGAACTCGACAACATCGACAGCGATGTAATCTCGCTTGGTTTCGAGTTTCGTTTCGGTCGGTAAGTATCTCGGCTCAGGATTGTGCGAGCTGCGCACGCAGCTCGCGCAGGCTTCCCTTTACGACCGCGGCATGTTCGCCGCCCATACGTAGTAACAGCTTTTGCCCGCTGGACAATGCTTGCAGCTCAGGGTCGGCGAACTCATACAGAACATGCGGCCGACGCAACGCGATTGGCATTGCTACATCCGGCGTTTCCAGCAGATGATCGATGACTTCCACGACACGATCGTTAAAATATGCATCCGGGTAACCGAGGCGCTCATAAGATTGCTGCAGCAGCGGATAGAAACGCCGATAGGTATCGACGATGGCATCGATATCGGCTGAAACAATCTGACTAACCAGCCGATCGTAACGTCCATAATTTTCCAGACTCATGTATACCAGCCCATTGTCGCCGGTCACATCCACGCGAAACGGCTCGCTCAGTCCTCCGACCGGACGGATTTTTTCAGCGAGATGATTACGTGGCAGATTGTCGATCGTAGCGACAAACCTGTCGATGATGGCGTCCCGCATAATCAGCGGCTCGATGGCAGCACCGAAAACATCGACCAGCGCCAGCAGAAAATAGCCGTCACTGTCATCGAGTGGCGGCAGCGGCACAAGCTCGACCCGCTCGTCTGCCGGGGTGTCGTAAGGCACGACCGGATGTCTCGGGCCACTATCAACGCTCGTCTCGGCAGGCTCGGGCTGCGGCAGCGTCGCCGTTGGTTCCTCGGGCCCGGGCAGAAGTTCGTCGCGAAAGTACCAACCGGCACCTGCTATGACGAGTACCAGCAGGATCACCAGCATCAGTCTGAGATCGGGGTCTTCCATGCCCTCTACTGTAAACTATTTGCCGATTGACACTGAGCAACGCAATCGCAAGGATCGACATGAGGTCGATCTGAGTCTATCGAACGGCGGTAGAATTTTGTCCTCACTCGCCCAGCCTATAGACCCGCTTCAGGCGCTTCGTCTGAAACAACAGCGCCGATGCAAGCGCCGCTAACGCCACAGCCCCCAAAATCAGGACCATCCTCGTAGCAGGCGCACTTTGCATCGCCCGTATCTGCACCAGCGTATAAATCGTCCATAGCCACTCGATCGTTCCCAACACGAGCGCAAACTGGACCAGCCTCGCCACCCAAGCGCGCCGCAGGAACAAAAGGCCGATTAGCACTGTGGCCGCGATAACGCCCAGTTCGTTGCCGTAGCGCAGAAAATGCGCACCGAGCGCGACAAGGCTGAACACAATAGGGATGTATAAGAGTGCCGTCATTGTTGGATAATGACAGGAACACAGAGGAGTCACTATGAATTTCAGATCTCTCAAGTATCAGGCGGGCCGCTTGCACTGGGCCATCCCTATCGGTGCCATCGTCGTCGTGATACTCATTGCCATAACGGCGTGGGTCGTGATCCAGGATGAAGAGGACGCGAAGGGTGCGCAGTCGGCCGACGACGCACGTGCCGCGGCCCTCGCCAGCGAACACGCACCCACCACCGGAGATCCGAATGCGCCAGTTCACATCGTCGAGTTTCTCGACCCCGCGTGTGAGACTTGTGCCGTCTTTTATCCGCTCGTCAAACAATGGCTGCAGGAAGTGCCTGGCAAGCTGCGATTGTCGGTTCGTCATGTTCCGTTCCATCGGGGCTCCGAGTACGCTGTCCAGGTCCTCGAAGCAAGCCGCGAACAGGGCCTGTACTGGGAGACGCTCGAGGCCCTGCTCGCAACGCAAGGCCAGTGGACACAGAACCACACCGTGGTGCCCGAGCGCATAGCGCCCGCCATCGCCAGCGTGGGCCTGAACATGGATCGACTCAAGACCGACATGAATAACTTCGACGTCAAGCTGCGCATGGAGCATGATCGCAAAGACGCGGTATCGTTAATGGTCCGCGCAACGCCGCAGTACTTCGTCAATGGACGAGAGCTGAAAAACTTCGGTTACGAGCAACTCGCCGCACTCGTCCGTGACGAGCTGTCGAAGGCCGAGTCGACGCAATAAGACCCAGGCTATCTGGTTAGTTGCCGCTCAAAATTGGCACAGTGACTTCTACGCAACGATGTCCATCATCGCCTCGGCGTCGAACTTGCGTTAGCGTAGCAACTGCTCCTCGAGCGTTCTTTTTTCAGAGCGCTACATTTCAATCGTTTTGGTCGTATCCGTGACCGCAGACCTTCTTGAAAAGTAACGTAAGAACATGACCGCGGCGATCAAGAACAAAATGCTCGCGGCAATTAACGCCCAGAGAAGATAATTGCTTTCGGTCTGTTCAGGGACAGCGACGATCTTTAACTCGCCGGACAAACTTGTAAATCCATCAAGGCCGGATTCGCTTACTGCAGTCACTCTCCAATAGCTGATTCCTATGGGGAGCGACGACACGGTTAGGGTGGTTTCGGGAATTCCGCGCTGATTGAATATCGGTTGCGTGCAATGTCGGTCTTTGCAAACGTCCAGGCGATAGGCGGCAGCGCCGTCCAACGGCTCCCAGCTGAACTCAATATTTTCAGCAAACACTTCATCAACAAGCGCATGTATTTCGGGGGCCGGCAGCAGACGCTCGGGTTCAGCGGGCGCCTGCCCCGCAACTGCCGTTGTACCCATTCCAGTCTCTACGGCGACACTGACCCCCGCCGACTGCACGGCACTGGAGCCTTCGTAGACCATCACTTGCGATCTATCGTTGCCGACCTTGCGTGCTCGGGTTGAATTGTTGCCATCTGCCCCGCGCGCGGGTCGCGTTATGGTTCCCGCCACATTGATTTCAATTTGCTGCTGCGGCGCATCGATCTGCTCCAGGCGCAGTTCGGTTTCGCCGCTCCTGATTTCTATCTCGCTTCGACTTACACCGGAATCTTGCGGTTCCAGCGCCCGCAAGAATATTTGTGAATATTCCGTAACCAGGACGGTCGTGGCGCCGTCGAACTGAAGAACAGCGGACGAGTCCGCAAGCGTTCGCACGGCATCTAATGGAAACAAACGATCGCCCTCAATTGCGTCTCTCCAATCGCTCCGTTTCACGTTTTTCTCAACGACGTTGAAGATCTTTTCAATGACCGCCTGGTATACCTCCACTACCTCTACGGCAACGACCGGCGCAGGCTGCTCGTAACCAGTGATAATGTTGATGACTTGACCCGGCATGATGATATCGGGGTCGTCCAGATCCGGGTTGACCGCGACGTTCGTATTCCATAATGCGTCAGGTCCCAAATGCTTGCGCGCCAGCTTCGCCAGCGTATCTCCTTCTCTGACCACATAGGATTCAACGATCGCTCGCAGGTCTTCGTCCGTCGCTGTTTCCGCATGTACAAATGTCTGCGCGATGACAGTAACTGCGAGTAACGCCATGGCAATCATTCTATTCATTATTTGCTCGCACCATTTTTCGTATCGCAGTGTCTGGCAATATTTCGGTCGTCAAACCAGCATGCTCACCAACTTGCAAAATGTCGTCCGAAAAACTCGGCTCCCATCTTTGCACCCCTAATGCTTTCTCAAGTGAGTCCGCGACCATTGCCGCATTGTTAGGTCGCATGAGGGGATCCTTCGCAAGCAAGCTCATGACTACATTGGACAAAGGCTCCGGTATATTGCGGTCCAGTTTGCACGGCGGTGGTGGCGTGTAATTACCGGTAAGAATAAATGTCTGCTTGATCGATGTTCCCTTAAATGGATTGTCGCCGACTAAACACCGATACAACACTACGCCAACCGCAAACATGTCGGACATTTCACTGTAAGCACTTTTGTTGATGATTTCCGGGGCAATATGGCCGGGCGACCCAATCACATGAGAGTCGACCTTAAGATTCTTACTTGTAAGACTCGCAACACCAAAATCGGAAAGCTTAATACTACCGTTGTAACCGAGAAGTACATTACTCGGCTTAATGTCCCGATGGATGATCGATCGACGATGCGCCTCGCTAAGACCTCGCAATATTCCGATGGCCAAAGCAACGGTTTGCAGCGGTGGAATAGTCTTATGGCGTTGCAGATAATCGTTCAGGCTAATCCCGTCGATTAATTCCATCGCGATAAATGCGATATCCTGAGCATCCACTGCGTCATACACGGTAACAATATTTGGATGGACGATCTTTGCAACGATCTTCGCTTCTTTGACGAGCTTGGCGACCAGTTCATGTCTATCGAAGAAGACCTCTAATTTTCCGATCTTTATCGTCTTTATTGCGACTTCTCGCTCAAGACGTGGGTCCCATCCTCTGAAGATGGTACCCATCGATCCGCTGGCAATAACATCCTCTATCTGATACCGCCCGAGGCTCACCGACTGTAGTTCACTCTTGTTCTTTAGCTGGCGTTCGAGCAGAGAGAAGGACTGTCGGAGCTGATCGATTTCACTGCCTGACGTGTCTGCCGAGTTGGTGCCTAACAAACGCTGTTGTGCAAGGATCATTTCACGAATTGGCTTGATGATTTTTGTGTGCGCAGCAAAGGCAAATAATGCGCACAACAGCGAAACCGCGAGCAACGCCCTGATTGCCGCATTCCACATGTCCTGACGCGCGATTTCCGCTTTGTCGGCGGGCTGCTGCGAAAAAACAATCCAATCGGTACCCGTTACACGTGCAAATGCCGCAACTTGGCGTGCGCCGTTGTCGCCAACAAAATTGTCCGCGGCCGATCCTACGTAGCGTGCCTCGACTAACGTTCTCAAGTTATCGGGAAAGCTGGCGTAATTATTGACGTTCCCGTCGATAATCTCGTTCTGTCCACTGCTCAGCCCTAAGACTGCATCATTCAGTGCGGGCACCGTCAGTAGGTCCTGCAGCTTTGAGCGATCGACCAGCATGAGTGCTATATGCTTCTGGTCTACCGTGAGCTGGCGAATAACCAAATAGCTTTGGTCATTTAGCGTTATGGCCTGCAAAGCGTCTTCGGACGCGTGCTGGAGAATCGACTCTGCCAACAAACCTACTGTCTTTTTCTGTGCAATTTTTTTAAGTCGCTGAGCATCATCGTTTGTAAAAACGGCAATCGCCAGAACTTCATTCTGAACTAGTAGCGTACTCGCAAGTAGTTCATCGGACAATTTGCTTTGAAGTTGCTCGAGAAGATTTTGATTATCCGCAATCGATCTCAATAGATTTTGCAGCCCAAGTACATATGAACTCACTTTGTCGGCAGTCGCGTCCACAGACACCAAATGAGTTTGCTGTACCTGGCCAATGAGGCTGTCCTGGTTCGCTTTTATCTGGTACGCGGTAATTGCGAAGGGCAACAGGCCGACCAAGAGCAGGCCCAATACGATCCAGGCTATGAGGGGTAGCGCTTTCGATTTCATATTATTCTTCTTATCTCAATCACAAGCGAGATTTAAATGGGGAATTATTATGCTATTGACTGATCCTCACAGGAAGAGCGGGAGTGTGAACGTTTGTGACAACTAGAAAATAACGGCCGCGTTAATACGAACACCGTGCCAACCGAAGAGATGAACTTTCCACTAGTACGGCGGACCGATTCACCACAACTCGGCTTTACCGAATTGTAAGGGTAGGGTGCCGACTATGGTGCCGGTGTTAACTTATTACGTTAAATTCTCGCAAAAGTTGGTGCCGGTGTTAACTTATTACGTCAGATTCTCGCAAAAGTTAATGAGTTAACACCGGCACCGAGTCGGTCGTTGGGCGTCGCGTCTCGAAGTATTGGAATTGCTGCAGACGCAACACTTCGACATCCTGCATTACGCCGGACTCGCAGCTTTTCAGTGAATAGATTTCACTATCCAACGTATTCTGCGGTCATCCATGAGCTCGTATTGCGCCAGATTTGCGACCCGGTGGGTGCTCTTGAGTGACGGTAAGTAATCCTGGTTTGGGCACCAAGATGGGCACCACGCCGGGACCCCGGTGGTGCCGCGACACAACCCATTGAACCGTAGATAATCCATCGTACATTGACGCTAGCGGATGACTTTTTTTGCGTAAGGTTCCGTTCCTGTCCATCGCACTGGAAGTATCGTCTGTAACCCTCCGAGAGTTGGTTAAATTGTGTCAATGAACGCAAAAGCTGTCGCAATTACCCGACGTTTTTTTCCGTCTCTGTTCACCGCAGTGATGCTAGACTCGGCCCGAACTGCAGGTTCACTCCAGACAAAAAATCGGCGAACCACGGTAACTCCGGTAGCGACAAATCACTTACAGGCGACGTGCAGATACTCGTTCTGAATGATCGCTTGTCCTCGACAGAAATCTGACAATTCACGAATGACAACAGCGAAACTCGAAAACAGCGCGCCAACATCTCACTCGGATCGGCATCTGATCGCCGGCCGCTACCGCACGCATACTCGAATCGGGCATGGCCGGCTCGGAGAAATCTTCACGGCGACTGATGAAGGCTACGAAGAACTTGGCGTCGAGCAGCGCCTGGCGATCCAGGTAATTCCGGAAAGCGTTGTCCGTAACAACAGGCTTTTCAACAAGATCAACCTGGGTTACACCATACTTCGAGCCGCCGCTCACCCTAGTATTGTCAATTTCCTGCAGTTTGGCCGGGACGGCAAATTTGGCTTTGTCGTCATGGAGCTTCTGGACGGCCTGTCATTACGCCTGGTGCTGGATGACGCGGAGATGCTAACGCTGGATGAGACGAAACCGGTTATTCGTGGCGTAGGCGAGGCACTCCAACTGTTGCATGCCAAGGATATGGTTCATGGCGGTTTAACGACCAAGGCCGTATTCATTACCGAAGAACTCGAGGTGCGGCTGCTGGATGTGCTGCCACTAGACTCTGCCGAACCGATTATTCGCGGCGCGACCACGAGCGATCCATTCAGTCGCTGTACGGTCGAGGACGACGTCTTTGATCTGGCTTGTCTCGCATACGAGATGCTGACCGGAAAACACCCGTTCAACTACAGTTCCCCGGCCGAAGCCAGGTTGGCGGGGCTCGAAGCCGAGCGCATTGTTTCGCTGACCGATTACGAATGGAGCGCACTTCGTCGCGCGCTGTCGTTCGAGCGGGAGCAACGGACGTCCTCGATCGCAGACTTTATGCGCGAGTTTGACATCAGGGGCACGGAGCGTCTTCGACCGACAGTAGATCAACCGCCCAGGCACGAGCCCATCGCTTATCCGGCGGTGGCAGAGGCAGCGCCGCTGACCCGGCCGGGCGTACCGGCGCAAAGCGCCGCGACCGTCGATTCGGTCCCACGGTACGAAAATAGACCGCCGAAAGCGAGGCCGAGTCCCAAGCGGGCCCGCCCGCTTCGAACGACTTTCCTGGGGATGTTGCTTGCCGGGCTCAGTGCCTGGTCTATTTACGGTGAACCACAGGAGAGCATCGTAAATTTGATCAGCTACGTTGACGAAAGTATGAATGTCGGGCTAACAGGGCGACATGATGAGGTTGTCAAGATCTCGACACCGGATCCTGCCCGATCGGTCTCAACGGACCGTCTTGCGCTGGTCGACCATCCTGCTGCCACAGCACCTGCAGCTACCGACGAGGTAATGCCCGCAGATTTGGAGGCGAAGCGGTCTGAACCGGAACACACGGCAACGACTGAAGGAGTTGTTGCGGTCTTGGCGCAACCGACGGATCGGCCCGCGCCTGCTGCTCCGCCGAAAGGCGGGAACACTACGGACACCGGCGACGAGGCGACGAACCGCACGGCGGATGAGGTTTCGGCGGATACGAATGCCGCTCCGATGCAAACGGAATCCGAATTGGGTTTCGTTGAATCCATTGTCTCGGTATCCGAGCGCGACGGTGCTGCACGAATTGCTGCACTGCGTACCCAAAACTCGGCAACACCACTGATTTGGTGGACCAGCGAGCACACTGCCAATGCCGACCAGGACTTTATCTCCGTAGAGCAACAGACATTGGCCGATGTGTCAATCGAAGACAGCAACATGCTGTATGTTTCACTGGTCAACGACAACCTGCCCGAGCCACCGGAATCTTTTTTCATAAGCCTCGGGTTCCGCAATACTCAGCAGGGGCAAATCGAGCGAATTGCCACTGTCCGCGTGGATATTATCGACGACGACTTGCCATAGTCCTTCGACCGCAGCGATATCGATGCATTAATCCATGCTGGACACGCGGATTGTCAGTGAACAGATTTCACAATCCTGCGTGGCCCAAGGTAACCCGAGAGCATGTATTGCGTCGGAGTTGGGGCGTGGTCGATTACCTTGAGTGCCGGTAGGTCATGCTGGTTTGGGCACCAAAGTGGGCACTCTAGTCGGTATGCATGAGTGTCCCGATCTGTTGTTGCGCTATAGTTATCAATATGGCTGCCGATCCCTCCATCGAGACGCTGCCGACGCCGCTGTCGGGGCTGCACTTGTTGCTGACCTATGAGTGCAACTATGCGTGCGACCACTGCTTTGTCTGGGGCGGGCCGTCGCAGACCGGCACCATGACGGTCGAATCCATCGAGCAAATCCTCCGCGAGGCCGACACGCTGGGCACTGTCGAATGGATCTACTTCGAGGGCGGTGAAGCGTTTCTCTATTTCGCGATGCTGCGCACCGGCATTCGCCTTGCCAAGGAACGCGGTTACAAGGTCGGCATCGTTACCAACGCCTACTGGGCAACTACGGACGCTGATGCCCTGGAGTGGTTACGGCCACTTGCCGGTTCGATCGATGATTTATCCATAAGCAACGACGTTTATCACGGCAGTGATGAAGGCGTAAACCAGGCCGAGATTGCGCGCCGTGTTGCCAAGCGGCTCAATATGCCGGTCGATTTTATCCGCGTCGCCGCGCCCGGCGCTTGCGACGTGCCTGCTGGGGTCGGTCAACTACCTGCGGGTGAGTCAGCAGTGCTGTACCGGGGCCGCGCAGCGGACAAGCTCTCATCACTTGTCGAGGCAAAGCCGTGGGAGCAATTCACGGTATGCCCGTGGGAGGATTTGCGAAAACCGGAACGGCTGCACGTCGACCCATTCGGCAACCTGCACATCTGCCAGGGCATATCGATCGGCAACCTCTTCAAGCGCCCGCTTGTAAAGATCATGCGTGAATACGACCCTGACAGTCACCCAATCGTCGGACCCTTGCTCGTTGGCGGCCCGGCCGAGATTATTCGCCATTACGAGCTTGCCCATGAGGACGGTTACGCCGATCACTGTCACCTTTGCTATAAGGCGCGCTGCGCCCTGAGGGAGCGCTTTCCCGATGTGTTGACGCCGGATCAGATGTACGGTGACATCTGACGAGTTAACAGCCGGAGGGGTCGGACCGACGTATCTGGCTGATTTCGCTACATACGTTTATTGAAACATCGTATTTTAGACCGTTAAATTGGCCATTCCGACATCAAAAAGGCCACTTAGCGAAACTGCATGCCTCGTGCCCATCGAATCTTTTGTCAGGCCGTCGTTTGGCACATCACGCACAGGTGCCATCAGAAGTCCTTTCTGCTGAAGTTCGCAAGAGACAGAAAGCGGTGGCGTCACTGGTTATTCGCAGCGCAGCGGCGTTTTGATTTATCGGTGCTGAACTACATCGCGACATCCAATCAGGCGCATTTGCTGATACTTGACCAGGGCAATGGTGAGATTCAGGAGTCTGTCGGCGCTTATATCGCCGAAGCGACGGCAAAACCGTGAATTAAGGCTGCTCTTACGCCTACTCGGGCGCAAAAGGCATTGTTAATCAGCAATTTGTAGTGGTCCGACCCCAAGATTCCAGATTAAGATGCTATAGAATCTCCCATTCTTAATTATTTGCTGTGCAACATGCTATTCCTCGTAAGTGGAACCTCCAGGTCTGGAAAGACACTCCTAGCCAAGAAAATCCTCGCGGACAAACGGATTCCGTACCTGTCTCTTGATTGGTTGATGATGGGGTTTAACGATGGCATACCCGAATACGGAATTCATCATCTACTGTGGCCAAACGAAATCGCCGAGAAAATGGAGCCTTTTTTGCTCGGCATGATCGACAATATGCTGTTTGATGGCATGGACTATGTGATTGAGGGCGAAGCAATGCTTCCTCGGTTGGTCGCAAATCTAGTCGAAAAACATCCTGACAAAATCAAGGTAATTTTCTTGGGTTACACCGATATAAATGTAAAAGACAAAGTTGCTCTGGTTAAGAAGCATGCCGATGCAGAAAACGACTGGCTGACTAATGAATCCGACGAATACATCAGAGAACATATCGGAAATATGATTGCTTATAGCAAGATGATCAAAGCCGGATGCAAAAAGTACGGATTGACTTACTTTGATACTTCTGAAGATTTTTCGGGGGCGATTGAAGCAGCAACAGACTTTTTGGTTGGGGATTTGAATTGAAAAGAATCTTGTAAACGAATCGGAGCAGCCGCAATTCGTTTGG
>JABDNG010000013.1 GCA_013001045.1 Woeseiaceae bacterium
TCACACGACGCCGAGTTTCTGGGCCACCCAAAAGGCCTCTATGTCTGTTTTGCCACCGAGCTTTGGGAGCGCTTTTCGTTCTACGGAATGAAATACCTGCTGCTCCTGTATCTGACCAAGTACCACCTGTTTACTGACGAAGCCGGCCTCGACGTTCTCGGCTCGTATGCGGGTCTCGTGTACGCATTACCATTAATTGGCGGCATGATCGCCGACCGTTTTCTTGGCATGCGCAAGTCGGTGTTGTTTGGTGGCACCTTGCTGTCACTCGGCCACATCCTCATGGCGGTCGAGGGCTTCCAGGCGATCAACTACGCGGCGGGAACCGTATTGACCAGCGATCTGACGCTGGCCAGCGGCGAAGTGCTGGCCGCCGGAACCATGCTCACCGAGGCCATCATGTTCCGCGATACCGAGGCACTCAAGGTCTTCTATTTCGCATTAGCCCTGATCGTAATGGGTGTGGGTTACCTGAAGCCGAATATCTCCACCATTGTCGGCAAGCTTTATTCAATGGATGATCCGCGCCGCGATTCCGGCTTCACGATTTTCTACATGGGCATCAATATCGGCTCGTTTACAGCGACGTTGTTGTGCGGCTGGCTCGGCGAGACTTTTGGCTGGAAGTACGGTTTCGGCGCTGCCGGTATTGGCATGATAGTCGGCCTTTTCACCTTCATGTACGGACAGAAATACCTGGGGGGGCATGCGGAGCCCTCGGAACCCGAAAAACTCAAGAAGAGTTTCTTGGGACCCATCAACGTCGAGTGGTCGATCTACCTGTTGAGCCTGCCCGTGCTCGGCATTCTGTGGCTGCTGGTGCAACACGAGCCCGTCGTGCTGCTGACACAAAACGTCTTCCTGGTTATTGCGATCGTCGGGCTGATTCTTTATTCGATGGTGCACACCAAGCAGGACCAGAACAACACCGTCGCGTATACCATTGCAGGAATTGCCGTCGTCGGCGCACTCTATGCGATCGGCGTAAACCTGCACTTCATACCGGGTTCGGAGTCGCTCGCCGAAAACGTGCTTTACGGGTCGATCATTCTCATCGTCGGCTTCGTCATTTACGGTTTCATGACTCACAACTCGCCTGAGTTCGGTCGCACGGTCGTATTGATGATCCTGATTCTCTCGACCATCGTCTTCTGGGCCCTGTTCGAGCAATCGGCCGGCTCCATGACCCTGTATGCCGATCGTGTCGTCGATCGTTCGATCGGCGCGACGACGGTCACGGCTGCGCAGTTCGGTTCGTTGAACGCCGGCTTCATCATGTTGCTCGCAATACCCTTCGCGACGCTCTGGACGTGGCTCGCCAAGAAACAGCTCGAACCGTCCACGCCGGTCAAGTTCGGCCTGGGCATTCTGCAGGCCGGCCTCGGTTTCGGCGCACTGGTCTTCGGCGCGCAATTTCCTAACGAAGCCGGCCAGGTCGCGATGATTTGGCTGGTTCTCGCCTACCTGCTGCACACCACCGGCGAGCTATGCCTGTCGCCTGTTGGTTTGTCCGCCGTCACCAAGTTATCCATCAGCAACGTTGTTGGCGTCAGCATGGGCACATGGTTTCTGGCAACCGCGTTGTCCGAAACCGTGGCCACGCGCATCGGCAAGATGGCCGCAATCAACACGGATGCCAGCGAGGTGACGGATTCGGCTGCGGCGCTCGCCACCTACACGCAGCTCTTCGAGTTCCTGATGTGGTTCGGTATCGGGGCCGGAGTGTTTATGATCATTATTTCGCCGATCCTGCGGCGCTGGATGCACGGCATACACTAAGCGCAAACAATTACCGGAAGAAAAGTTATGAAAAACCTCGTAAATCTCCTTGCGGGCTTTGTGCTCGTATCGTTGCTCGTCGCCTGCGGTGATCAGGACACTGAAGACACCAGTGCCGCCGTGACGACCGAGACCGCCGAGACCGCCGACGAATTCGTCGCTCGCGCCAATGCCGAACTTGAGGAACTGGGGCGAGAAACCGCTGCCGCGGAGTGGGTGCGCGCGACGTACATCACGCTGGACACGGCGGTTATTGCGTCCGCCGCCAGCGAAAAATATGCGGAGTGGCACAGCGGCATGGTGAAGCGGGCGCTTGCCTATGAGGGGCAGGAGCTCAGCCCGTCGACACGGCGCGCGATCGAACTACTGAAGCTCAGCACCTCGGCACCGTCGCCCGGCGACGCGGCGAAGCGCAAGGAACTCGCCAGAATCACAACCGACATCGAGGGCATGTACGGCGCCGGCAAGTACTGCCGCAATGAAAACGCCTGTATCTCCGGGTCCGAGCTTGAGCAGTTGATGGCGGACACCCGCGATTACGACGAATTGCTCGAGTACTGGGTCGGCTGGCGGCAGATCGCCGTGCCGATGCGCGACAAGTACGCGCGCTTTGTCGACCTTGCCAACGAAGGCGCCCGGGAACTCGGTTATAGCGACCTGGGCCAGATGTGGCGCTCCAAATACGACATGAGCCCGGCCGACTTCGAGCAGGAGAGCGCTCGGCTATGGGACCAGGTCAAGCCGCTGTATGACGAACTGCATTGCCATGTGCGCGCCAAGCTCGGTGAGGTCTACGGCGAAGACAAGGTCCCGCAGAGCGGCCCGATACCGGCGCACCTGCTCGGCAACATGTGGGCGCAGGAATGGGCGCCCATCTACGACCTGATCGAGCCGCATCCCGGTGTCGGCGACATCGATGTCGACGCCACGCTGAAGACCAAGAACTACTCGCCGCAGGAGATGGTCCGTTCAGCCGAGAGCTTTTACGTATCCCTGGGTCTGCCGCGACTACCGCAGACCTTCTGGGAGCGCTCGCAGTTCTCGAAGCCGAGAGACCGCGAGGTTGTTTGTCATGCCAGTGCCTGGAGTCTCGACGGCAAGGACGACCTGCGCATCAAGATGTGCATCCAGCAGACCTACGATGAGCTGCGCACTATCTACCACGAACTCGGCCACAACTATTACCAGCACGCTTACAAGGATCAGCCGCCGCTGTTTCAGCGCGGCGCGCATGACGGTTTCCACGAGGCCATCGGCGATACGGTGACGCTTTCGATGACGCCCGGCTACCTGGCGGAAGTCGGTCTCGTCAACGCCTCCGCCGAAGATCCGCGCGCGACCCTCAATCGCCAGATGCAGATGGCGCTCGACAGCATTGCGTTCCTGCCGTTCGGCAAGCTCATCGACGAGTGGCGCTGGGGCGTCTTCTCCGGCCAGATCACGCCGGAGAACTACAACCAGGCCTGGTGGGACCTCAGAACAAAGTATCAGGGCATCGCGCCGCCGGTCGAGCGTTCGGATGCGGACTTCGATCCCGGCGCCAAGTATCACATCCCGGCAAACGTCCCGTACTCGCGTTACTTCCTGGCGCGCATCCTGCAGTTCCAGTTCCAGCGTGCGCTGTGTGAAATTGCCGGCCACGACGGTGACCTCGCGTCCTGTTCGATCTACGGCAGTAAGGAGGCCGGCGAGAAGTTCTACGCGATGATGGCCTCCGGGCAGAGCGAGCCCTGGCAGGACTCTTTGGAGAAGCTGACCGGCACGCGCGAGATGGACGCCACGGCGATCATCGACTATTTCGATCCGCTCATGGGCTATCTTAAAGAACAGAACAATGGTCGGAGCTGCGGCTGGTAAGATAGCCGAATAACAATAAGAAGGGGATCTCATGTCCAAGCGAAAACAGAGTACGGCGTCAGGGGGCTTTCTGGGCACCGTCGAACGTGTCGGCAACAAGCTTCCCGATCCGGCCGTGCTGTTCATCGCACTGCTGTTCATCGTCTGGGTTTTGTCGTGGTTACTTTCCTACGTGACCTTCGATGTCGTTGATCCGCGCTCGAACGAAGCGCTCATCGTCAAGAACCTGCTATCGGGCTCTGCGTTTACCGAATTCCTGTCGGTCATGGTAACCAACTTCTCGCACTTCCATCCGGTCGGCGTGGTGCTCGTCGCGATGCTGGGTATCGGGGTCGCGGAGCATACAGGCTTTATCAATACCGCAATCCGGGCCCTGTTGAACGTAACGCCTGCAAAACTGCTGACGCCGATGGTGATCATGGTCGGCATCGTCAGTCACGCCGCCGTCGATGCCGGTTATGTGCTGGTAATACCGCTCGGTGGCGTCATCTTCTATGCTGCCGGCCGTCACCCGCTGGCCGGTATTGCCGCCGCATTCGCCGGCGTCTCGGGCGGCTTTTCAGCGAATTTCGTGCCGTCCTCACTGGACCCGTTACTGCAAGGGCTCTCGCAAGCCGGCGCCCAGATCCTGGATCCAACGGTCGTTCTGAATCCGCTCAACAATTACTTTTTCACGACGGCATCGTCGGTACTTATTATCGGCCTGGGCTGGTATCTGACGGACAAAGTTGTCGAGCCGCGGCTACTGAGTACGGAGGTTGACGGCAATGCGGAAGACCTGCCCGAGATGCACGATCTGCAAGGTCACGAGCGCGCGGGGCTGCGCTGGGCGTTGATCTCTATGGTCGTTGGTCTTGTTCTGCTCTTCGGCACCGCGATTCCCGACGGCTCGCCCTGGCGCGCCCCGGACGGCGACCTGACCACAGGTGCCGCGCCCATGATGCGCTCGATCGTATCGCTGATCTTCCTGTTGTTTCTCGTGCCGGGCATCGTTTACGGCATTGCGGCGGGAACGATGAAGAGCTCCAAGGACATGATCGATGGAATGACGCACTCCATGCATAGCATGGCCTATTACCTCGTCATCATGTTTTTCATTTCACAGTTCGTCTACGCGTTCGGCCAGTCGAACCTCGGCGTATTGCTTGCACTGCAAGGCGCCGCCTTCCTTAAGGCCCTTGCCATGCCTTCCGTTGTCACTATCGTTGGCATAATCCTGTTGACGGCGGTCGTCAACATTTTTGTCGGCTCGGCGAGCGGCAAGTGGGGGCTGCTCGCACCCATCTTTGTGCCAATGCTGATGTCGCTGGGCATCTCGCCGGACCTGACGCAAGCCGCGTATCGAGTCGGTGACTCCAGCACCAACATTATTACGCCACTCATGCCTTACTTCCCGCTGGTCGTCGTCTATTGCCAGCGCTACGTCAAAGGCACGGGTATCGGCACGGTGACAGCGATGATGTTGCCGTACTCGATGTGGTTCCTGCTGACCTGGACCATTTTCCTGATCATTTATTACATGATTGGTTTGCCGCTCGGTATCCAGGCCAGCTACACCTATCCGTAAGTAAAAGAGGTATTCAAACGTTGGCCATGCATGATTTTGAGAAGCTCGGCGCTTTCTACCTGGGCAAGCGCTATGACGGCGATGCCGACAAGCTCACGGAGGAGCTGGTCCTTTACGACTCCAAGGATCTCACGACACATGCCGTGATCATCGGCATGACCGGGTCCGGCAAGACGGGTCTCGGTATCGGCATTCTGGAGGAGGCTGCACTCGATCATATTCCGGTCATTGCGATCGATCCCAAAGGCGACATGGGCAACCTGTTGTTAACGTTTCCAAAGCTCGCGGCCGAGGATTTTCGCCCGTGGATCAACCCGCGCACGGCGACGGACAAGGGCCAGACCCCCGATGAATTTGCGGCAGCACAGGCGGCGCTCTGGAAGAAGGGGCTCGGCCAGTGGGGCCAGACCGGCGAACGCATTGCGCAGCTCAGGAAGAATGTCGACCTCAATATCTATACACCCGGCAGCAACTCCGGCGTGCCCGTATCCGTGTTGCAATCCTTTAGCGCGCCCGACGAAGGGCTCATCGATGACATCGACCTTTATCGCGAACGCGTGCAGTCGACGGCGACCGGCATACTCACGTTACTCGACATCGATGCGGACCCCGTTGCAAGTCGCGAACACATTCTTATTTCCCGCTTGCTCGACAATGCCTGGCGCGAAGGACGCGACCTCGATGTGCCCAGCCTGATTGGCGAAATTCAGAATCCGCCGATTACAAAAGTCGGGGTCATGAATCTCGATTCATTTTTTCCATCGAAGGACCGCTTCGCGCTCGCAATGCGCCTGAACAACCTGCTCGCGGCGCCGGGATTCGAGGCCTGGATGCAGGGCACGCCCCTCGACGCCAAGAGTCTGTTGTACACGGAAGAAGGCAAGCCGCGTATCTCGATCATGTCCATCGCACACCTCGACGACGCGCAACGTATGTTCTTTGTGTCGATGCTGCTCAACGAGCTTATTGCCTGGATGCGCGCACAACAGGGCACGTCGAGCTTGCGCGCCATCCTGTACATGGACGAAATCTTCGGCTACATGCCGCCCGTGGCAAATCCGCCGTCCAAGAAATTGTTCCTTACACTGTTGAAGCAGGCACGCGCCTATGGCCTCGGCCTCGTGCTCGCGACACAGAACCCGGTTGACCTCGATTACAAGGGCCTTTCCAATACCGGTACCTGGTTCATCGGCCGCCTGCAAACCGAGCGCGATAAAGCGCGCGTGATGGAGGGACTCGAGGGCGCCAGCGGTGGAAACTTTGACAAGCAGGCTATGGAGCGCACGATTGCCGGGCTCGGCAAGCGCCGCTTCCTGCTACACAACGTGCACGAGGATGAGGCCGTTGTTTTCAATACGCGCTGGGTGATGTCCTACCTCGCCGGCCCGTTGACGCGCGACCACATCCGCACGCTAATGTCGAAAGTCAAAGACAAGATGGTCGCCGCGGCAAAAGCGGTATCGAAACCGAAACGCAAGAGCCAGGAAAGCGCGCCCGCGCTACCGCCTTCAGTCGAACAGTTCTTTGTGCCGGGGCAGGCCGAAGAGCTTGTCTACCACCCGCGTCTCATGGGCGCCGGCGACGTCGTTTTCACTAGCGCGCGATATAACATCGAGGACGAGCGCACTGTCTTGCATACCGTCGAGTTCGAGGGCGGGCCGGTGGAAATCGACTGGGATAACAGCGAGGCACTCGACATCCCGGTTGATAACCTTCTGGACGAAGGCGCGGAAGGCGCAAGTTACGCGGACTGCCCCGCGGCAGCGGGGGACCCGAAGGCTTATGCGCGCTGGGCCAAGAACTACAAGCGCTGGCTGCGGCAAAACGAGAGCATCACGCTCTACAAGAGCAAGCGCTTTCGCCTGACATCGACGGGCGGCGAAACGGAAGGCGAGTTCCGCACACGATTGCAGGATGCGGCGAGCGAAAAACGCGACAAGTCGATTGCGAAGATTCGCAAGAGCTACGCGAGCAAGGTCACGACGCTCGAGAATCGCCTGCTTCGCGCCGAACAATCGATCGCGCGCGAGAAACAACAGTCCACCAAGAAGAAACTCGATACGGCCATTTCTTTCGGTACCGCTATTCTTGGTGCCGTGCTCGGTCGAAAAAAACTCTCCAGCTCGACGGCCACGAAAATTGGTTCTGCCATCAAGACCGCGGGCGGCGCGAGCAAGGAAGCAGCTGATGTAGACCGCGCCATGCAAACCGCTGAGAAAGTCAAAGCGGAAATTGCCGCGCTCAATGAGCGGCTGGAGAAAGAGGTCGCCGAGCTCGACACATCATTCGATGCGCAGGCGGAAGACCTTAGCGAGATCGTCGTGCGCGCCAAGAGCACGGACATTCATGTATCGCTAACCGGCCTGATCTGGTTGCCGTATGCCGCTGACGAGAAAGGCCGGCTTCGTCCCGCCTGGTAGGCGCCCCGGTCAACGGCTTTCCTAGCCGCCTATGCAGGATCCTGCATAGGCTTTGGTGACGCCCGCGTTATCGAGCTGACAGTCATTGTCGTAAGTCACGCCGTCCATGCCGCAAACGGGCGAATACTCACGCGGACAGTTGCGCCCCAGGTTCTCGCACACGCCCGCGTATTCGATGCGCACACCACGCCGCTCAGCCTGACAGGCATTGCCGTAGGTCATGCCGTCAAAGCCGCAGACGGGGACGAACAGGTGTGGGCAGGGCCGGACATTGCAGATGCCTCGTACAAACGTTTCGACGCCAGCCCCCTCGGCATGACAGGCGTTGTCATACGTTACCTTGTCGTCGCCACACACCGGCGCGAAAACCCGCGGACAGTTGTCCGGATTGCATCGATCATTGCGCTGTACCGGGATTCTCTCGGCATCCGCCTCGCATCGATTAATAAACGTTCGGCCGTTCATGCCACAAACGGGTTCGTTGATGGAAGGACAGCCATTGGGCGTGCAGGCACCAAGGCCCGCAATCTCTGCGCCTGACTTCAGCGCAAAACACTCGTTGATATAAGTATTGCCATCGATGCCGCAGACGGGGTCGAAAGTTTCCGGGCAACCGGCGAGCTGTTCCTCACAGATGCCCGGGCTCGCAATCTCGACACCCGATACGCCAGCCACACACTCGTTGCTGTAGGTCTGGCCATCGACGCCGCAAACCGGGTCGTACTGCATCGTGCAGGCAGCTTCTTCTGCGTGTACCGCCGGCAAGAAGCCCAGCAGGCAGGCCAGTAGCAGTGGTGAGTGGCTGTTTTTCATGAATTGAACGCGTCCTTAGGTATCTAGACTTAGAGCATCGAAATCGTGTCCGGTTCAACCAATTCGGGCAGATCCCCAGTAGTTGTAACTGAGCGCACGAATGCCCGGTATGTACATACGGTTGTCGTCGTCGATCACGAAGCCCGAGCCAGTCAGGAGGGCGGGAATATCGCGGTTCATGTTGCAGCCGCCGGAAAACTTCTTCCAGGTCGGGTTCAGTCGCTCCTGCCACTTGCTGACGCCGGCATCGGGCGCCTTGCCATGCTCACAAAACAGCAGGCGACCGTCGGATTTCAGAACGCGACGCATGCCGTCCAGCGCGATCATCACCTCGGGAATGGTACACAAGGTATAGGTGACGAGAATGGTATCGACACTGTTATTGTCCAGCGGAATTTCCTCCCCCGGCAGATCAATCAGTTCAACGTCGAGCGCCGCTTTATCGATCGCGGCACTCGCCAGGCGCCGCATCCCCTCGGAGGGTTCCAGGCCCCAGATTCGGCGCACTTTATCGCGATCGTAATAGGGCAGGTTCAGACCGCTGCCTATCCCGATCTCCAGCACATCACCAGTCGCACGCGGCACGATCTTCTCGCGTTGCTTGCGCGTCGGTTTAGCGGCGCAAACAAGATTGATCAGTCGCGGCAGCACCTTGTCTTCGTACCAGCTCATCGTACAAGCTCGCTAATAGAAACCAGTTCGATGCCCTGGTCTCTCAGTTTTGGTAACTCTCTTTCCAGCAGCTCCAGCGTTGCCTGGTAAGGGTGGCCGATCGCCACCACGAAACCGCGCTTTATCGCCAGGCGCTTCATCCGTTCGAATTGTCGTTTAACCGTTTCGGGCGAGCGGTCCGGATCGAGAAACACGTCGCGTCTCGCCGCATCGACGCCCGCCTCAGCCGCAAACTGCATCGCCACGCTATTCGCCGTCGTATAGCTGTCGACGAAGAACAGGTCTTTGTGCGCACTTATCTCTTCCATCAGCCACGACATATGGCCGGGATGCCGCGTCAAGAGGCTGCCACGGTGACCGTTGACACCAACAACATGCGGCACAGAGTTGAGTGCCATAGCGAACGTTGCACTAACCTTTTCGCGACTCATGTCCAGGTCGATTCCAACCGGCTCATCGTGTTTGTCGTCCGAATTCGCCTGGAGTGGCAGATGCAGCAGGACTTCTTTGCCGCTGTCGTGTGCCCATCGCGCGAGCTCTGCTGCGCGTGGCGTTCCTGGCAGGACCGCCAGGGCAATCGGGCCCGGCAGGGCAATCGCCCGGCGTCCCGCGTCGAGCTGGTAGCCGAGATCATCGATGATAATCGCGATCCTGGGCTCCCCGGCCGCATCTGCGTATGCGGCGACCAGCAACGTCATCGCCGCAAGACAGCTTCTGATCCAGCTCATTGGGCGTTGCTGTGCATCACCGAACGTGGCTGCAGGTACTCGATCGCCTCGGCGAGCTGCGCGTCCGCTTCACGATCGAGAACACCCGAGAGCGTCAGGTCCGGAAAGCCCGGAGTGTCCTCCACGAATACGTCGGGCTCGATTCCGACCTCGTGTATCGAGTCGCCAGATGGCGTGTAATAACGCGACGTCGTCAGCTTGATAGCGCGGCCTTTGGACAAGGGCATGACGGTCTGCACGAGCCCTTTCCCGAATGTGGGGGTACCGACGATTAACGCACGATTGTGATCCTGCAGTGCGCCCGCGACAATTTCAGACGCCGACGCAGAGCCCTTGTTCACCAGCACCACCATGTTCGCGCCGTCCAGAATATCGCCACGATGCGCGGAGCGCGTAAACCGCGCATCGTTGGAGCGACCATCGGCCGAGACGATGACGCCAACATCCAGAAACAGGTCCGAGACATCGACAGCCGCATCGAGAACGCCGCCCGGATTATTTCGCAGATCAAGAACCAGGCCATCCAACATGCCGTTGCTGACATTCTGTAATTCGTCAACGGCGCGACCAAGCTCTCGCGCGGTATTCTCGCTGAACTGGCTTACACGAATATAGCCGAACGAGGGGGCAAGGAATTCCTCGTGGACACTCGTAACGCGAATATGCTGTCGGCGCATCGAGTGCTCGATCGCAACGTCGCCGCGCAACACCGTGACGGCAACCCTGGTGCCGGCATGGCCCCGCAAGCGACCGATCGCATGCTGCAGGTTGCCCGTCTCGACTGTAACGCCATCGACCGCGATGATCTGATCACCGCTCCGAATGCCGGAGCGCGCGGCCGGCGATCCCGCGATGGGCGTTATGACACGAAAGGCGCCGTCGACCTCGGCGACCTCTATGCCGATGCCCGTGTAGCTGCCCGTCGTGCTGATCCGGATATCACGATACTCGCGAGCGTCGAGATATTGGGAGTGCGCATCCAGATCGCTGACCATGCCGCGTATGGCGCTCTCGAGCAGTACTGCATCGTCGATGGGTTCGACATATTCCCGTTTGACCCGCTCGAGAACCTCGGCAAACAAGCGTGCTTGCTCCCAGGCGAGCGCCTCTTTATCGAGCGATGGCTTGGCGCCGATGAGGCCCCCGCCCAGTGACAGGCTGGTGCCCAGTACGACGCCGATGACAACGACAAGAATGGCACGCACTTTCAATGACATACGATTTTCCATGCGCCGATCACGGTTATTCTTTTTACAGGACCGTTGACCTTAGCACAGCGACATGGCCAGAACAGCCGAACAACGTCCTGTCTTTGGCGTTCAGCCGCCCGGCCGCCGCGTAACCCACTGGCGCGGATTCACCGGCTGCGTGCCACGACGTAACTCGAAGTACAGGCCGGCCTGTGGTTGCCCACCACTGTCGCCGACCGTCGCAATAACGTCGCCCGGGGCGACCCAGTCGCCGGCGTTTTTCAGAATGGTCTCGTTGTAACCGTAAAGCGTCATGTAACCCTCGCCGTGGTCGACGATGACGAGTAGACCCATGCCGGCGAGCCAGTCGGCGAAGGCGACTCGGCCATGGTAGACCGCCCGTATCTCGCGACCGCGCGGAGCCTCGAGCACAACACCGTTCCATTTGATATTACCGCCGACACGCGGTTGTCCAAAGTCGCGTACCAGTGTGCCGGCGACCGGCCAGGTGAGTGCGCCCTTGTGCTCGCTAAAGGGCGCCTCCGAGCTGATCGGGTAATCGGACAGTATGCTCGACAGCTCGGCGATAAGTCGTGTCAGGTCTTTTTCCTGCGCGGCAAGGCGACCAACCTCCTGTCCTTCGGCGTCGATTCTCTGGCGCAGCGACGCAAGCAACGTTGCGCGGCCCTCCTGTACCTCATTGAGGCGCGTTAATTCCGCGTAACGGGTTTTTGCGAGTTCCGCAAGGCGTGCTTCTTCCGCAGCTACCTTAACGTGCAACACATCGAGTTTGCGAATCTCTTCGACGACCGCGGCAATGTTTTCGGCACGATAATCGCTCAGGTAACGATAGTAGATCATCAGGCGGCCCAGTGTCGCCGGGTCGCGCTGGTTAAGTAGCAGCCGAATTTTTTCCTGGCTACCGTTCATATAGGCGGCCCGGACCTGTGCCGCAAGTTCGGCCGACTCCTTATCGAGATGAGCCTCACTCTCGACGAGCTCGGCCTCGAGCTGTTGCTTGTTGTCGATCGCAGAGCGCTGCTGGCGCTCGACATCCTTAAGCCGGGTGCGCTGCTCGGAAATCGCGATTTCGAGCTCCTGCAATTCGGCAGCCAGCTTGTCTCGTTCTGCCGAAATCCTGTCCATGCTTTCTTTGAGCGCGCTGATGCGCTCGCGAACATCTTCGAGTTCCCGTTCCTTTACCTCGGTCAGCTCGCTGTCCTTATCCTCTGCGTACCCTGTCGGCGCGGCCACGAAGACAGTAGCGATCAGAATAAATTGCCACTTCATGGGCGCGAGTGTATGGCCTCAAGGCTATGACCGCCCGCGAATCCGCGTATAATCCCGGGTTTTAGCATTGTCAAAGCGCGCCATCTCGCGCAGAAATTATTGATTCATGGACAAATTTCTAGAATTCACGAGCAACCACGTGCTGCTCGTGTCGGCATTGATGATCAGCTTTTTCCTCCTGATCTTCACGGAGTTGCGCCGTAAGGCGAGCGGGCTCGTCAATGTCGAGGCCAGCGACGCCGTCAAGCTGATCAACAATGATGCCGTAGTGGTCGATATTCGCAGTGCCGATGCTTTCGCGCGCGGGCACATTGTCAACGCCAAGAATATTCCAAACGATGAGCTGGACGGAAAACTGGAACAGCTTCAGCAGTACAAGAACACGTCTATCATTGCTGTCTGCGACACCGGAATTACAACAACACAGATCGTCAACAAGCTGCGCGCCGCAGGCTTCGAGACTGTTTTCGGACTGAAAGGCGGCATGTCCGGCTGGGGCCAGGCGGGCTTGCCTGTCGTGACCGGCAAGAAGACGCGCAGCAAGTCCCCGAAACAGAAGAAGCGCGGCTGACGTGAGTGATAACAAAACGGTTACGCTCTACGGTAACGCGACCTGCCCCTATTGTGGCGCGGCCCGCATGTTGCTCACCAAGAAAGCCATCAAGTTTGATGACGTCAATGTTTCGACAGACCCGGCCTCGCTCGCGGAAATGCGGGAACGAAGTGGTAACAGAACGGTGCCACAGATATTTATCGGCGACACGCCCATTGGCGGATTCGACGAACTGTATGCTCTCGACAATAGTGGGGAGTTAGATAAGATGCTCGCCGACTGAGACGGCGGCCCAAAACGGACAACAGGAACGACAATGGCAGACCAAGAACAAAACGATGACAAGCGTTTATCAATCACCAAGATTTACCTGAAAGATTCTTCATTCGAATCACCGCAGTCGCCTGCGATCTTCCGCAAGGAGGATTGGAAACCACAGACCAACCTGAACCTGCGCAGCGCACACAGCCCTGTCGACGGCGATCATCACGAGATCGTGTTGACGATTACGATCGAGGCAAAGGAAGAGGACAAAACGTGCTTTCTTATCGAGCTGCAGCAAGCCGGCTTGTTTGAAATTGCCGGGTATGAAGGCGAGGAGCTGCAGGCTATCGTTGGCAGCTTCTGCCCGAATATCCTGTTTCCATATGCGCGCGAGTCCATCGCCTCCTTGATCCAGAAAGGCGGTTTCCCGGAATTCGTTCTTCAGCCCATCAATTTCGATGCCCTGTACATGCAGTCGAAGCAACAACAGATGGCCGCCCAGGCCGGCGAAGCTGAGAAGCACTGATAAAAACTGCTGCGATAAAAACCATTGCCGTCATTGGCGCCGGTTCCTGGGGAACCGCGTTAGCCATCCAGTTCGCGCGCTGTGGTTGCGACGTCAGGTTGGGCGGGATGCTCGAGCTCGAGTTGCTCGAAGACATGGCCGTCAAGGCCGAGAATGTACGCTACTTGCCGGGCATCACTTTCCCGCCGAAGCTGCGCGCTTGCCCGGATATTGCCGAATGCCTGAGGGGCGTACGAGATATCCTCGTCGCGGTGCCCAGCCACGGGCTGCGCGACACGCTGACGACGATAAAGCCCCTGCTGGAGCCCGGCTCGCGTGTCTGTTGGGCAACCAAGGGCTTCGAGTTGAGTACCGGCAAGCTGCCACACCAGGTGGCCGGCGAAGTGCTTGGCGCCGACTGCGCCATGGCGGTTCTCTCCGGCCCGACGTTTGCCAAGGAGGTCGGTGACGGCCTGCCAACGCTGATGACAGTTGCGGCGAACGACAACGACTTCGCAGAGGCGCTCGCCGTAACGCTCTCCAGCGAATCTTTCCGTGCGTATACATCGGACGATATCATCGGCGTCGAGGTCGGCGGAGCCGTAAAAAACGTCCTTGCCATTGCCGCCGGCATGTCCGACGGCCTGGGCTTTGGCGCCAACACCCGAATCGCGCTCATCAACCGCGGGCTTGTCGAACTCATGCGGCTTGGCGTCGCGCTGGGCGCAAATAAAGAAACTTTCATGGGCCTCGCCGGCATGGGCGACCTTGTGCTGACCTGCACCGACAACCTGTCCCGCAACCGCCGCATGGGGCTCGCGTTGGCTGGCGGCGCGTCAGTCGAGGAGGCACAGGAAGAAATCCAGCAGGTCGTCGAGGGCGTTCTTGCCGCCCGGGCGGTCAAGGAAGTCGCCAACAAGCTCGGCGTCGAAATGCCGATCTGCGAACAGGTGTATCGGATTCTTCATGAGGGCGCGTCACCTCGCAAGGCCGTGGAAACGCTCATGGCCCGCAGGCTCAAGTCCGAAAAAGATCACGCTTGAGGCTATTCGGCCTTTTATCGTCCGCCTTCAAACCCCAGCTGTCGCCAGGCCTCGTAGACAAGAACCGCCGTGGCGTTCGACAGGTTCAGGCTGCGGCTGTTTTCCTTCATTGGCAGGCGTAGTCGCTGTTCGGCTGGTACGGACTCGAGCACGTCTTGCGGCAGGCCCCGAGTTTCCGGCCCGAACACAAATGCGTCGCCTGTCTCATAGCAAGGCGCATCGTGGCGCGTGCTGCCGCGCGTGCTCAACGTGAACACGCGCGGCTGTCCCAGCGACTCGAGGCACTCGGGCAGCGACGCGTACGTTGCGACTGAAGCGAACTCACGATAGTCCAGCCCGGCACGTTTGAGCCGCGGCTCATCGAGTTCAAATCCCAGCGGTTCGATCAAGTGCAACTGCACGCCGGTATTCGCACACAGGCGAATGATGTTACCCGTGTTGGGCGGAATCTCGGGTTCGTAAAGAATAAGGCTAAACATATAAAACCCTGTAAAATGCCGCAGCCATGAGTAGCGGCCTATTAAACACTGATTTGTGCGGCGTATCGATGGCGTCGCCGATTGTATTGCTCTCGGGTTGCGTAGGTTTCGGCGAGGAATACACGCGTGTCGTTGGTTACTCGAACAGCGACGTCGGTGCCGTGGTCCTCAAGGGTACGACGGGCGACGCACGCCTCGGGAATCCGCCACATCGTGTTTACGAAACGCCCGATGGCATGCTCAATGCGATCGGCCTGCAAAACCCCGGCGTCGATAAGGTCGTCGGCGACATTCTTCCGGGGCTCGATTTCTCGGAAACACGCTTTTTCGCAAACGTGTCAGGCTCGACGATCGAAGAATACGAGCGCGTAACGAAACGTTTCGACGACTCTCCCATCGATGCTATCGAGATCAATATTTCCTGCCCGAATGTGAAGGAAGGTGGCGTTCAGTTCGGCAATGACCCGGAAATGTCGGCGCGCGTCGTCGCCGCCTGTCGCGCCCAAACCTCGAAACCGATTATCACCAAGCTGTCGCCGAACCAGGCTGATATCGAAGAGAACGCGCGATTATGCATCGAGGCCGGCACCGATGGCTTCGCCGTGATCAACACAGTAATGGGCATGGCCATCGACAGCGAGACACGCCGGCCGGTTATCGGCAATGTCCGTGGAGGACTATCCGGGCCGGCTATAAAACCGATTGCATTACTGAAGGTACAGCAGGTTTATGAGGTCGCGAAAAAGCACAATGTCCCCATTATAGGGCAGGGCGGTATTACGACGCCCAAAGATGCGATCGAGTTCATGATCGCCGGGGCCACCGCCATCGGCATCGGAACAGCGTTGTTTTACGATCCCCTGGTCTGCAACAAGATAAACGCCGGCATCGTCGATTACCTGCAGCGCCACGAGATGGCGTCCGTTTCCGAGCTTATCGGCACGCTGCAGACCTAATTGGGGACATTCCTAATTTAATGTATTAATACATTAAATTAGGAATGTCCCCACCAAGCCGCTGTGCGCTGTACCAAATCCCACCCCTGGCGCAATATACAGACCCAGGCGTGCCGTGTTCTTTTCATCCTTGCTGATCGCGTACCCAGCGATTATTCGTCTAGTCGAGCTGCAATGCCTTCATTTTTCTTGCCAGCGTGTTGCGCCCCCAGCCGAGCAGCTTGGCCGCTTCCTGCCGGTGTCCATTGGTCTGAGACATCGCCGTCTCAATCAGGGTTTTTTCGAACTCGGGTAATGCCGACTCGAGCAGGGGTGCGTCGCTATTGTGTAACTCGCGCTCGGCCCAGACGGCGAGTCCGCGAGTCCATTCTCTTGCGGCGCGCGTCGGTGTCTCGCTGCCACCCAAATCGCTTGGCACGTCTGCCGCCGTTATGACACCGCCCGGCGCCGTCACGGTGAGGCGGCGCGTGGCGTTGACCAGCTGGCGCACATTGCCCGGCCAGGAAAATGACTGCAGCGCCGCCAGCGCCTCGTCATCGAGCGACTTTGCAGCAGCACCAAGCTCTTCGGCCGCCTCCGCCAGGTAGTGCTTGAGCAATATCGGAATATCGTCGCGGCGCTGCCGCAATGGCGGGGTGTTTATGCGTATAACGTTCAGCCGGTGGAACAGGTCTTCGCGAAAGCGCGCCTCTTTTACCGCTCGCGCGAGGTCCTGGTTGGTTGCCGCGATGACGCGAACATCGACCTTGATGGGCGTCTGTCCGCCAACTCGATAGAACTCGCTTTCGGCGAGAACACGCAAGAGTCGTGTTTGTAGCGCCGGCGACATGTCACCAATTTCATCCAGGAACAGCGTGCCACCGTCAGCCTGCTCGAAGCGTCCGATACGTCGCGAGTCGGCGCCCGTGAAAGAGCCTTTTTCATGCCCGAACAATTCAGACTCGAGTAACTCGGCGGCGATCGCCGACGTGTTGAGCGCTACGAATTTTTTGTCCGCGCGGGGGCTGTGATCATGCAATGCTCGCGCAACAAGCTCCTTCCCCGTGCCCGACTCACCGGTGATCAACACCGTCATACTGGATCCTGCCAGCCTGCCGATCGAACGAAAGACCTCCTGCATGGCTGGAGCCTGTCCGATCATCGAGGCGATCGCTGCCGGCTTTTGCTCGGCGCCTGCTTCTGCCCCGCCATTTACCCGCGCCGCTTTTCGCACGAGCTCTACGGCCTCATCGATATCGAAGGGCTTGGGTAAATACTCGAAAGCGCCACCCTTGTAGGCGGCGACCGCGTTCTCGAGATCGGAGTGTGCTGTGATCACGATGATCGGCAGATCCGGGAGGCTGGCACGCAGGCGTTCGAGGAGAACAATGCCGCTCATGCCCGGCATGCGCACATCCGTAATCAGTACGTCGGGTGCACCTTCGTCGATCGCTTCGAGCAGATGTTCCGCCCGCTCAAAACTGCGCGTCTGGATATCCGCTTGATTGAGCGCTTTTTCCAGCACCCATCGGACGGACTGGTCATCGTCCACGACCCATGCAGTAAGGTTTTGCTCAACCATCCGCCGTCACCCCACGCTGCTCGATCGGAATACGAATGTAAAACACGGTCCGTCCCGGTCGACTCTCGAACTCGATCAAGCCGTCGTGACGACTGATCAGCTCCTGTGCCGCGGGCAAGCCCAGGCCCGTTCCTTCCGGGCGGCTTGTCACCAACGGATAGAAGACAGAGTCCTGCATGTCCGGCGGTATCCCCGGACCGTCGTCCTCGATCTCGATGGACGCGATCACCCGGTGTCGGATATCGCCAATGGTGTAGTTCGTCGCCGCCCGGCTACGCAGTGTCAGCGTTCCCTGGCCATCGAGCGCCGCCGTGGCGTTACGCATCAGGTTCAGGAGCGCCTGAATCATCTGATCGCGGTCAAGGTCGATCAAGGGCAGCCCCGGGTCGTAGTCACGTCGTATCGTCAGGTGTTTCTTGTTTTCTGCCTCCACGATTCGAACGACGTATTCGAGCAGTTCATGAATATTGATCGGTTCTTTGTTCGGCGGCCCGCCGGGCCCCAGCAACGTGTTGACTAACGCGGCCAGTCGATCTGTTTCGCTAATGACGACATCGGTGTACTCACGCTGCTCATCGTCTTGCAATTGTCGTTCGAGCAACTGCGCGGCCCCGCGAATGCCGCCGAGCGGATTTTTTATTTCATGCGCGAGCTGTCGAATCATTTGTCGCCCGGCGCCGTGTTGAATCATTAGTGCGTTTTCGCGACTGATCTGCGAGCGACGGGTAACGTCGGTAATCTCGACGAGCACCCTCGCATTATTTGTCGAAATCGGAGAAACGCGGCAATCAATGATGCGTTCCGCGGTGTGTACCTCGCTCGGTGCAAGCCGCATTTCGTTCGCATAATGATCGCCGGTTGCGATCACGCGGCTCAGTATGTCGCGCATCTCGGGTTCGTCGTCGACAAGACGTAGCAAGGACTGGCCGCTTGCGCGTTTTTGGCTGATACCGAGAATGTTCTCTGCGGCCGGATTCATTCCTATGATTAGCAGGTGTTCATCCAGGAGCACAATGCCCGCACTCAGGACATCGAGTATATTCTGGGCGCTGCTGCGTAGAGATCCGTCGTTGTCGGGGGCCCCGCCGGAGGGATTTGCGTCTGCTCCCGCGCCTAGCGTCTGACCCTGGTTTGCTGCACGTAGAACCGGCTCGGTTGACTGCGGATCATCAGCTTGCCCGTTTCGTCCAGAACCTCCGCCTGGATGTTGTGGACTCCGCGGTAAACCTCGTCGATCTGAAAGCTCAACCCGCTCACCGTCCGTGCCGCGCCATCGAAATACACCTGCACCTGGTGCCCGGCTCTCAGCGCCGGGTTCAAGGCCAGCGAGACGTTTAACTG